>JBDHWX010000046.1:0-11035 GCA_039810365.1 Bdellovibrionales bacterium
ATTCGTCTTCTGTAAATGCTCCCAGTGGTAGCGTTATAGCGATCCGTGATTAGGGAGCTCCACATTTGCGGGTAACGCCAAAATGCCCCGGGGTTTGATCTGCAATACCACCAGCTTGATAACAACACTCTTCTGGATTGGTGACAGAAAAAGCTTTGGGCGTAGGAAAATCAATCTTACACTGACTCAAGCTTGTTGGGCCCCCTGTGCTTGTTCCCGCTGCACATTGATTTACAAGATTAGATGTACATGCTGGCGTTGAAGAAGGGTCAACTTGCATATACACATTACCATTTTCTGAAATCGCTAATGGAAAGTGACTGGGTTGCCCACATCTCCAATCACAAGTAATTCCATAATCAATAGGTTCATTTTTTTGACAAAGACTACACATGGTATGGCAATTCTGTGGGTTTGGTTTTGGCGACGTACACTGACAGTTCTGCGTACAAGATCTGCCATCTGGCCCTTCAGTACAGGTTGTACTACAAACAATATTATTTTGCGCACACTTATCCAAAGAAGGATCATCTACTGTTTTAATCATAATATCGACGCGATTATAATAGGCTATGTCTTGGTTGCCACTGTTACAAGTATGATACTTTGGATAGCTACATAACGGAAGAGGGACTCCTTCCATAAAGGGACAAAAAGGACTGCCCTGCACATCCTGCGCTTTTAGCGGCGCTGCAATTATCAACATCATAAAAAACAAAAGTACTGTAGCCCTCATCATTGACCCCACATTCCTATAAAAATGTATTCACTGTTTGTAGCATCCCCATTGCCAATAAAAATATCTTGTTGTGCATAAGAACCTACAGATGGATAGTGTGAATCTTGTATCTTATCTAAATGAAGATAACCAAGATACTGCGTTGGAAACGTTTTAGATCTCAAAATAATTGCTGTATAAATAATATTTTCATTTTCAAGATGAGATAAATTGAGATTAGCTCCCGTGCCAGGAACTAAGTAGCTCCTCGTATCGGTATAAGAATCTGTCTCTACAAAAGGTAAACTTTGTGGCAATTCGATTTCATATTTTGTATTCGGAGAGGGGCAAGACGTATCGTTTTCTATAACACGTGGCTGCCCCACAATTGGTAAGTGAGTTTGCATAGGATCATTATAAGCAATGGGACTCATTTTTCGAATGATTTCAATAAAATCTGGAACGCCGTTAAAGTTAGAATCAAATTTATTATAAGTGCCGCCAAGAATTGTATAAGTACTCAAATCACATCTCGTAATACCCGGCTGATAATACTGCCCACCATCAAGGCAACTCGGCGTTGCAGCACAACTACCACTTAAATAACAAATCTGATCGATATAACCATGACTATGACTGTTGATAGGATTTTCATCTTCTGTATCTACAACACCATCCATGTCACTATCTGATAAAAACTGATCTGTATTTTGAGTATTCTGAACAGCATTAAGATTTAAAACAACAGCCCTCATAAGAGAATACTGAACTCCATTGGTTGCGCCTAAGCAAAAGTGTGCTTTATAGGAATGACCCGATGATGCTAGCATTCTTTTTTCTGCCTGGGTCATTTTCTGTAAAGTCACTTGACCACAATTTTGATAAACAATAATCAATAAAAAACCCAGGGTAAAAAAAACTAAAATACGTTTCACATTACCCCCTGTATTGTTGTACCAATCAAACTCGGCCCAGTTGAATCCAAATAAAAACTGCCGTCTTTTTTAAGAAACATGTACTGTCTAAAAATATGAAAACGTGTGTCGTACGCAGCAGGTTTTGCATAATAAATAATGACATAGACGTTTTCATCTTGCCCATGATCTGGAAATATCCCAAAAGAATCATGATATGCCCCGATATCAACAAAAGAGAGGTTTCCAGCCTTCAAACCAACTCCCTCTCCGCTTGAACACGTTGTTTGGGTTGAAATACTAATATTGTGTTGGTACTTTTGAATCGTTTCTTGGCTGAGAAAAGATGTTGGGTCTAATCCTTGTGCTAATTTTGTAGCATTTGAAATTCCATCTCCGCCAGGATTTTCATTCATATCATTAACAAGCATATTCGTGCCTTTGATAAGTTCTATATAATCAAGGACCCCATCACTATCATAATCAATTCCATCAAATATTTTTAAACCTGGATTCGATGCAACTTTTAAAATTTTATGATTCATAAATACTTGATCACATTCATTAAAGCCAAAACCTATTTTTCTTGTTGGATCACAACTGGGGCTACCTGAAGTAAAACTTTGGCATGCTGTAAAATCCATATAGCAAAGAGCATCTAACACACGCGCCCTTGTTCTTGAATTTTCAAAATCAAAGCCAAAAGATGTGTTTTGCCTTTCCCAGTCATCATTTATGCCATCCATATCACGATCTGCATAGAGTTGGTTGCCGATTTGCCTAGACGTCAAAGAATAAACCTGTGCATGATCAATAGAATAATTTACAGGTATGCTTGCATCTTCTAGACTACAAAAAGCATTTTGAAGCTCTCCTCCTGTGAGCCCACTACTTGATGGTGGAATTTGTATCGTTGGATAAACAGGACTCCCACCTGACGTTGCACCATTTACAGCAATTGACATGGCGTCAAGTCTTGGCTGAGCTAAATTCAAATCAACAGGATTTGCCGAATATTGATCTTGTGGGCCATAATAAACTGCTTGAAAGCTCATCGAAAAACCATGGCTACTCAGCGTGTTTTGAATTGTTTGTAGCTGGCTAATATATCTTGAATTTGCCATAGGGTTTGCACCATCTTTGTCTGTTGGCTTACCGTCCGTAAGAAAAATAACTTTATAATTTCTTTGAACGCTTGATGGGTCAATATCATTTGTAATTCTCTGTGCCATACAAGAAAAAGCACTCTGATATGATGTTTCCTGCATGTTAAACGGATTGCTAAATGAAGCAATACCACTAGGACTCGTAGAGGCGATCTCGCTAGCCTGTAAATTTTTAAGTCCATCTATAGACTGTATGGCCGCCGATGGAGATGTAAAGGGACTCTGACAACCCTGCTGTGTGGTATCTGCAATTATCATACTGCTAAAACCAATCACTGCATATTTAGAAGCAGAACTTTGGCACGAATTAATGTAGTTGATCATAGATGTAAAACGAACTCCGTTTAAATCTGTAGGTGTAGGAAAAGGTACTCCTCCTCCAAAAGTATTTGCCTTCTGCTGAGCTGATTGCCCCAAGAACCAAAGGTTGCGTCCTCCTAAATACGAAAAACCAGGATTATAGTTAAACATTGTCGGATTAGAAGATGACATATCTAAAATCACCACAATTTTTTGTGGCATAGGGACGTCTACGCTATCTGGAGCACAAACGTTACCAAAATCTTTTTGATAAATTTTAGAAACCTTAGCTGTTGATGTCGGTTGCAAGCTTATTTTGCCACAGTTTTGAAATGTTAAAATAAGTACAGATGTTACAATGACTAGAGCTACAAGATATTGATGCACTTTCATCACATAGCCCCTTGTGGATCATTCACTTTAAAATATTTTAACCGAGAGAGATCAACACTAATTGACTGACGAGAATACGTCGTATTGAGTTCGATAATTTGATAACCCCAGTGAACCTCCCCATTGTTCATATTATTATCAACTCGAACAAGTACAATCACAGGCACAACATTTTCTAAATGTGTCATAGCAACAAGATTTAACAAAAGCTTGCTCCCTGGGTTGTGATCTCTACTATAATAAAGGCCCCAACCTTGAGAAGCCTTGATCTGTGCAATAGGTAAGTTGGATATATCCACTGTATAACGCCCCGTGCGAGGAGTTCCTGCTGCTTGCTGAACATAATCAATAAAGTTCACAGAGTATTGTGTTAAATATTTTGGATCTAAACTGTTTGGATTTAAAAGTGGCGGAAGCCCCAACTTAAAATTACTAAAGTCAGAAGATCCGCTACCATTAGAAAATTGCGTTAAACTATTGACCAATGGATTGTGGCCATAAAGATACTCTAAACTATCAGGAATAGAATCGCCGTCGGAATCAAATCGATTGGGATCCGTTCCTAAAATTAACTCCTCACACTCATTAAGTCCATCACCATCCGTGTCTAAATGAGCATCACAGCTTAATGTAGCAGGACAGAGTCCTTTCATAGCAAGAGAGTTCAGACACCGACCATTACTGCGCGGATTACGAGGATCAAATCCAGCAGCAATTTGCGCATTATCCGAAGCCCCATTAGCAGAAGAGTCCACTATGATATGACCAAATTTATCAACACGCACAAACGGATTGAGAACAAAAATACTGCCAATTTTGTAAGATTCAAGATTTTCTCCAATACTCACAAGAGAAAACGGAACACTATCGTCCATAAGATAAGCAAAACGATCAGAGACCCTATGTGTTTTTGCACGTATCATCCAGTTCACCGTATCTGACTCTACAGAATAATCCTTTCCCGCAATGTTCACCGTTGCAGGATTTGTAGGATTCAACAACACAAAACTCATACGCGAATCTGTGCCCGTATAAGAACGAATAAGGCTTTTAATTTCTCGGATTTTTAAAACTATTTGGTTGGGTGTGTTGACAACATAGTCTCCCCAATGCCCAATCATAGTATTCATAACAGAAGCTCCACCTGTTGACCATGGAGCAATACCGTAAGATGAGCTAAGAACCCTATCCTGCATACAATCCTTAAGAACTGGTCCACTTATTGATGAGAACTCGGTCTTACAGCTCACGCGGCCGCCAAGTGTTCCATCAACAAAACTATCTGCATAGGCACCGCAAGTCTCACTGCAATTGCCTAGCATTGGCTCATGTAACCATATTGTTCGAATTGTTTTTTTTATATATTCGTTGATAGGTGCAAGAACTCCATCTGATAGATATACAATTTCAAATGATGTATCAAAAGAATTAGCCCCTAAGTTTTGAATCTCACTATTGATAACGTTCTTCATCACTTCTAGGCGTTGCATGGGAGCTGATGTACCCATTTTAAAATTATCACTATTGGGACGCTCGCCATTTTCAATTTTTAAAGCAAGATCGTGCATGATACTCACAACGTCTTGTTGTTCTTGATCAAGATTATCCAGAATACTTAAAGCTCCGGGCCCACTTTGAGTATCTTCTGCTGCAACAAAACTGAGATTATCAGTTCTATTTTGTTCAGCCTGACCACCTGTAAAGGGAACTATTAAATATTTTGCTTTGTGAGGATTTCCGGATAAATTGAGATGGTTTTCAATTGTTGTAATCCATTGTTTTATTATTTTTATGCGCCATCTTACCGGATCTGATCCCTCTCCGTCTCGAAAACCGTCAGTTGCACATTTGTTCCCAGGAGAACTGACGTCTGTTGAAGTCGCCGCACTATCATTTGGACAAAGTCCTAGCTGCATAGAAAGACTCATATCGACAAAAAATACAATTCGATATTGTCTATCCTGAGAAAAAGGCAGCGGAAAAGTAGAAGAAAAACTTCCACCAACAGATTTCACATTTGTCGATAAAGGCTGCAGTTTTATCCCACCACAATTATTAAAAAATACAACCATAACAGCAACAAACAAAACCAAAAAGCCAATACGAAGCCTATTAAAAGTGAGCATACCCAACAATTTAGCCATCTTCTCTTAATCGGTTTATTTTGATACGAACTTAATCAAAAATCAGCTCGCTTATAATGAGTTCAGATTTTTGTTTTATTTATGTGTTTTTAATAACTTAGATACTTTATTTATGCGACGTCGGGATAGCGAGAACCATCTGGAATTTCTGTTTTGGGTAAGACTGTTGTGTTGGGTAAAACCTTTGCCCCTTCTCCTACCACAACTGCTCCCATAAGGTAGGCATGTAGGCCAATATTGGCTTTTCTTTTTACGACAAGTTTATCGATAATTAAATAA
Source organism: Bdellovibrionales bacterium (assembly GCA_039810365.1). GTDB lineage: Bacteria > Bdellovibrionota > Bdellovibrionia > Bdellovibrionales > JAEYZS01 > JAEYZS01. Next base: position 5,915 of record JBDHWX010000046.1, read on the forward strand.
CCATTCATTCCATAGTGAGCCATCATGTAAACAGATCCACCAATTGTCACATAATCACCAAGTTCAATTAAACAAGGATCACTAATATTGCTCGTATTGATGACACAGTTTTTTCCTATCTTCATACCCATACCTTTTAAAAAGAAAATAGAAAGAGGTGTTGGCGTTGCAAGGTCTAAAACCGTATAGCGCACTAAATACATCAAAGCATTATGATAAAACCATGCAATGGATTCTAAAGAAAACCAAGGCCCTCGAAATGGTTTTACAAAAAATTTAATAGGAAAATTAACAACAGGAACAATAAAAAGAAGACAAGGAATAAATGTCACGATTCCAAAAGCAAGACCTAGAGCCACAAGGCTTCCTTGCAGAAACAAGGAATCAGAATTTATATTTTTAAAAATCCATAAAACAACAACTGCCCCCGGTAAAAGAGCAAAACCAATACAAAAAATATAAAGAGCTGCAATGGGGGTTAAAAATAAAATAACAAAAAAATCTTTAAAAGTGCGCGCAAAGTTTTCGAGAAGCTTAAAAAAACCTTTTTTAGATGAGTCTTGATCATTGAGTTGATCAACACCTATTTTGCGAGCCGATTTTTTACTCTTCAACAGGCCTCTTGTGCTCATATCTAGCTATTCGGAATTTCTTTAAACAGCTTAAGGATGATTAAGAAAACCTGTACAAAGTAACTGTGTTTACTCTATAAGACACTATTCAAAATGTCTCAAAATATGACAACACGAAAAGGTGCCAGCCGCTTTTTGGGTAAAGGTGCCAGCCGCTCTTCCAATTTTGACCCGTTCTCACTACATCGCCTCTAACAAGAAAGAATTTTTTATATTCTATCGCTACTTTTTTCACGGTTTTTCTCGCTTATTTTTTCAAAGCGTAATCTTCAAAAAGACTTTTTAACCCATTACCTTTTAAAACATATTGATGCTCATCGCGGAGGGGCCATGTTTCACAATCTTTTAAAATTCAGTCTTATTTTTACTGTAGCTTGCAGTTTTAAATCCAATGAAAATATCAGTTTTACAATCCAAAAATCCCTTGAGGTTCAAAATGCAAGCTCAACACTTGCAGAATGGGAAGGCAGTCCTTATGGGCTTATCTCTATTCAAAAACAAATCGAGACACTAAACAACGATGAAAAAACAGAGGCCTGTGAAAACTTTAAAGCCCTAGACAATAAGAATCTGAGCACCTTTGATCAAATTATTGGATCTCATTTTCTAGATCCATCTTGTACACAAGATTTATTAGCACGTCTTGATCACTATTACGGAGAACAAAAAACGGCTCTTCAACAAAATCTTGCTCTTAATCATCTGATAAAGGATCCTTCTTTGCAGCTTTCATCCGTTGGTCAACCTCAAGAAACACTTGATGGAGGCTTTGTGTTTGTTAATAAAGAAGAAATGGTCGAGACATCAAGTCTCAATCTTCCCAGAGGAGAAATCATTTTAACCTTTGATGATGGTCCGCACCCTACTCGAACAACTGCCATCCAAAATCTTTTAACCCAATATCATGTGCGTTCTAATTTTTTTGCAATTGGAGCCAGTATTCTAAATGTACCACACTCTTATGATATTATTTTAAATGCCGTCAATAATCTTGGAATGATTTATGGCTCTCACTCCATGGGGCATGGAAAACCTCTCAATGCCGTTTCTTTTGCGACAGCACAACAAGAAATCGATCATGGCCATGATCTAATGGTTGCAGCAGCCCAAGCCGATAGTGGTTTTTTCCGTTTTCCCTACGGAGCCCGAAACCAAAATCTTAAAAACTATCTTTCTCAAGAAAAGAGGGTTTCTTTTTTATGGAATATGGATTCTCTTGATTGGAAGATCAAGGACTCGACAAAACTTTATCAAAACGTAATGAACGAAATAAATAGAGAAAAAAGAGGGATTTTATTATTCCATGATATTCATCAACAAACCGTAGATATTTTAGAGCCCCTCCTCGAAGAACTACACCGTGCAGGCTATAAGATAAAACTAGCCGTTCCCTTAGAGTGGAAAGACTCTTACCACTAAATTATTTGTTACAAACGTATTTTAATATTTTTTGTTGTGGCAAATTATCTTGAACATACCTTAACCGAAGAGTACTTGAAAAAACTGCCTCTCCATTTTCATTCTTAATGGTAGCCGTTTGTATAATCAAATCAAGAAATCCCTCACTATCTGAAAGTGGGGTTGTATAAGTCTCCAGCCCCGATCGGATAGAAGACGCAACTTCGTAAGCCCCCTTTGAAAGTCCATTAAAGTTTTTCCATTCAACAAGTAGGTACGTTTTTCCTTCTCTTAAGCAAACTGCAACATCTTGAAATAAATCCTTCATTTCAGGATCTAAATCAATGCTTGCCTGCGTCTGCACATCAGATGATTTGTTGTTTGCGATATGACAAACGTAGAATCGCTGTAATCCCTCCGGACAATCATCCAAGGCAAAACTTGCATTTGAAAGAATCAAAGAAAAAATAACCACATAAATATACGTCTTCACACACTCTCCATAAGCTACTAACAATTAAAGTTAACACAGAGTGGACAATTTCAATAATAGTAAAGATTCACCATGAAAATAGTTCCAAGAAGTTTCTTGACTCTCAAGGGACTCCCTTATCCAATTATCTATGATCCGAGAGGACTTGGAGAGATATTTATGAGATTTATATTTTACATTTTTTTAACAACTGTATTTTTCTTACCACACCCAAAAGCCGATATCATTCTTGATATCTGCTCTCGAGGTCCCATCGGAGACGAAATTGCCCTTAAAACCAAGGCCCCTGATTGTCATCATGTTTCTTCTCAAGAAATGGCAAGCCTCCAGGAACTAAGCCTGATTGGCCGCCAAATCCAGAATCTCCCTAAAGATGCATTTTTAGGGCTTGAGACTTTAGAAAAACTTGATCTTTCTTTTAATCAAATCCATCACCTACCAGATCAAGCTTTTCTTGGCCTTCATAACCTCCAAACCCTTTATCTTTACGACTGCCAAATTGAGACTTTTTCTCCAATAGCTTTTGATGGCCTTAATACCCTTGAAACTCTCTACCTAACAAAAAATCATTTTGAGCAAATACCTGAGAATCTCTTTAAAGGGCTTCAAAAACTTAAATTGCTCGATTTATCTTATAATCCCATAAAACAAATTCCTGACGGACTATTTCAATCACTTTTTCGTCTCCAGTCTCTTGTGATAGCGGGAACTTACCTTGAACATGTTCAAGAAACGACATTTCGGGGACTGAGTTCTCTTTTGAGTCTAGATCTTTCTAGTAACCAAATCTCTCTTATGCTGCCAAAAGCATTTTCAGCTCTACCGCACTTACAAGAGCTCTACCTCGTCAATAATCAGATTAAAAATATTCAAAGTTCTTCTTTAGATGGACTCGTAAACTTAAAGTGGCTGGATCTGGCAAATAATCAAATCCTAGAGGTACAAGCTGGTGCTTTTTTAGATCTTACTTCTTTAGAGTGGGTAGATTTTTCTTTAAACAAAATCGTAGAAGTCTCAAGATCTCATGCGGGTTTACAAAAAAATACACGTATTGATGGTGTATCGGTTATCCCCTAAGGTTTAATATTCTTTTGACCTTAAATATTCTCTATTGAGCTCACTGACTTGCTCGTTAAGCGTGCAATAATCATAAAGATATCCAATTCCAAAAATCCCGCCTGTTACAAAATAAAGGATCCCCGTGACCCATTTTTCTAAGTAAAAACGATGAATGCCAAAAACACCTAAAAAGGTTAAAAGTACCCAAGAAACCGTATAATTTACAGGTCCCGCCTGATACCTTTTATCTGCCTCTGCATCCATGGAGGGAATTAAGAATAAATCAATAAGCCAACCAATTCCTAATAAACCCAGGGTACAAAACCATAAAATTCCAGTTTTTGTTTTACCAAAATAAAAACGATGAGAACCCGTAAATCCAAAAAGCCATAAAATATAACCAACCAAAACACTATGGGTTCCACTTGTTTGCCCGCTCATATCCTCTTCTCCATTATCAAAGTGTATTGAGAAAATATCTTTAAATTTTTTAGATTGTACCCAATAAAAAAGGGCACATCAAGGTGCCCTTTTAAAAGCTATTAAGAGTATTTTTATTTTACTCTGCTGCACTGACCCTGACATAGAAGCGTTTTTTTGCAACAGGGTCTTTTTCGCCATTGTTATAGATCTTAATATAGACAAAGTCAGAACAAGAGCCATCGGGTCGATTCACAAAATCACATCCCGCACGAGCCGCCACTTTAAAATGAACAACTTCTTTTTCGTTATTCAGAGTAAAAACCTGAGGGCCATTTTCTTCTCCCACCCACTTTACTGCTCCTTCAAGAGGTCCCCCATTATAATTGGCCTCAACTTTAATCGGATACTGAAATTGAAAATCTCCTGCACTTTTGAGGTTTAAAGCCAAATCAAAAGACGCTGTTTCATTTCCCTTAAGTTCGACACGATTCGGATTGCCTCGAGAACCTACACTTTGCCCTGTTAAAAGAGTATCACCATCAACCATGATACGCATATCTGCTACTTCACCATTATCCATGCGAAAGTTTCTTAGCCCAAGAGCCTTTGTCACAAGCGCCCCCATATCTCCAGATTTGCGGACGGGGCTTCCCAAAGTATCTGCAAAAAGCATATGTTCAAACCAACCATTAGCTGTAAGGGCTGGATGATTGCGCGTCAGCCTCATGGCCTCAAGAGTAAGGTCTGTCATTTTCTTTAACCCCTCTTGATGACCATATTTTTCCATAGCAAGTTCTAAAATATCTCTCATAGCACCACCATAAGCCTCGCCATCATCATGAACTTCATTTGTTAGATTAAAGGCCGTATGGTTAATAATTCGAAAATCCTCTTTGCCGGCAAAAGGAACACCCTTGGTTACATCTTCAACAACCATTTGAGCTACAAAATCAGCCATGCCTTCACTTAATCCTCCTGTATCAGCAAGAGTAATATAATCTCCCATCAAGCGATCCATAACACCATGGCCAAGTTCGTGCCAGATTGTAGAATTATCACGAGCAAAGTTTTGGTTTCCCGGCGAATATGTTGTGAAGTTAATCGTATCGCCTGTGT
>JBDHWX010000047.1:0-10994 GCA_039810365.1 Bdellovibrionales bacterium
TCTACAAAAGTCCTCGCCGTTTGATGTGTAATCGGGCTTGAAAGATCTTTTAAAAGTGTTTCGACAGTTTGACCCTTTCTCACAGGTTGAATATTTTCATCTCCATCATCTTCAATATCGACATAACGCATTTGCGTGGGATTTCTTCTGACGAATTCCTTTTTATCCTCTACGTCTTGTGGCTGCATATATCTTTGAACACTTTTTTCAATAAATTCTTTTTGCACTCTTGCAGGGCCCGTACGTAATTTTTCTAATTCACTTTCTCTTAATTTGCTTTCTGCAATTTGTTTCTTCAGCAATTGCTTTTCTGTGATGGCCGCTGTGATTTCAATACTTTTTCTACCCATTAATCCAAAATTCTTACTGTTGTCTTTGGCATTCAGAATAATGGCCTCTGGACCCAACTGGTGCTTGACCATTTCGAGAGCTTCTTTAATTGTTGGGGCCTCAAATTTTTTAACCTGCATGCGCTAACTCCACTGTTCCTACCGAGCTAATACGAGCATCGGAAGTTAATTCATTGTGAGACAAAACCACCAATTGAGGAATAAACCGAGATGTTAATTTAAAAATATGACGTCGAATGGTGGGCGACGTTAATAATACAGGAGAAGAAGCAATATCCGGGTTTCTTTCTATTTGGCGTGAAAGCTCTGTTATGAGTTGGTTTGCCGTGTGTGGATCCATAACCAGTTGAACTCCGTTTTCTGTTTGCAAAAGTGAGTTTGTAACGAGTTCTTCAATAGAAGGATCAAGGCTTAAAACAGGAACAATACCTTCTTCATTTGTATATTTACGCGTAATGCTGCGAGAAAGTCTCTTTCGAACAGCCTCGACTAAAAGTTCAATATCTTTTGTTTTTGGAGCCTCATCTCCAAGAGTTTCAACAATGGTCAAAAGATCGCGAATCGAAACTTGTTCCCTTAAAAGATGTTTAAGAACCTGTACAACAGCACCAACGGACATGTGTTCTGGAATCAACTCTTCAACAACCTTGGGATGAGTCTTCTTTAATGCATCAATAAGTTTTGAAACTTCTTGTCTACCAACAAGTTCTTGCGCGTTCGTACGAATGACTTCTGTTAAGTGCGTTGCAATGACCGTTGGAAGATCGACAACTGTGTATCCTGCAAGCTCTGCTTCTTCTCGATTAGCCGGTGTAATCCAAAGTGCATCAAGCCCAAAAGCAGGCTCCTTGGTTGGTATTCCCTCAACAGATTTTGAGACGTTTCCTGGATCCATAGCAAGAAGGCTATCTGGTTGCAATATACCACTTCCAATTACAGATCCTTTTATCAGCAATCTATATTCCCCTGGCTGAAGCTGGAGATTGTCACGGATGTGAACACTTGGAACAACGATGCCAAGATCAAGGGCAAATTGTTTTCTGATACTCACAATTCTTTCAAGGAGGTCTCCTGAGTTATCATTTTCCACAACACTAATAAGCCCATAGCCAACTTCTAATTCTAGGGCATCAAGGGGCAAAAGAGCCTCTACATTTTCTTTTGGTTTACTTGCAGCATCTTGAGCTCTGATTTGCTCTTCTCTTTTTCGATCTTCTTCCATCTTTGTCATGATCCAAGCAACAGAAGCACTTCCCGCTGACAAAATAAAGAATGGAAAAAATGGTAATTTAGGAATTAGGCCCAACATTAATAAAACGGCAGAAGCGATATAGACTGATCGTGGGTTTAAGAAAAGTTGTCTTGCCATTTCATTACCCATACTTTTACCACTTGAAGAACGGGTAACAATTGTACCTGCGGCTGTAGAAATAATAAGCGCAGGAATTTGAGAAATAAGTCCATCACCAATGGTCAGTTTTGTATAGTATTGAGCTGCCGTTGCGACATCGAGATTTTTTTGCAAAACTCCAATAAGGAGACCACCAACAATATTAATTGCCGTAATCACAATACCAGCAATAGCATCGCCGCGTACAAATTTGCTTGCACCATCCATGGCTCCATAAAAATCTGCTTCTTGCTCTATTTCTTTTCTACGTCTTCTTGCCTCGTCTTCGTTAATAAGGCCAGCGTTAAGATCTGCATCAATAGACATTTGCTTACCTGGCAAGGCATCCAATGTAAATCTGGCAGCAACCTCAGCAACGCGTCCAGAACCCTTTGTGATCACCACAAAGTTAATCACAATTAAAATCATAAAAACAATAAAGCCAATGACGTAATTGTCACCAACAACAAAGCCACCAAAAGCCTCAATCAGATGCCCGGCAGCCGCAGTGCCAGTATGCCCCTGACTCAAAATCAAGCGCGTTGAGGCAATATTTAAAGACAAGCGAAAAAGTGTTGTCACAAGAAGAAGAGTTGGAAAAACGCTAAAATCGAGAGCTTTATTAGCATAAAGTGCCGAGAGCAAAATCAACAAGCTTAGGGCAAGTGACGTTGCTAGTGACATATCTAGCAAAAACGATGGTAGCGGTATAATCATAAAAATTAAAACTGCAATTAATCCAAACGCTACAAGCAAATCTGTATTCTTTGTGTAACGTTCAAATTTTTTAAAAAATAAATACAGTTCTTCCATCGATTACGACCTTCTTAGTTTTTTCTTTTTGAGCTTATAAACGTATGCCAATACTTCTGCCACAGCGTTAAAAAGTTCTCTTGGAATAACCTGTCCAATTTTAAGAGTTTTAAAAATGGTTCTCGCAAGAGGCTTGTTTTCTACAATCGGAATTCCATACTCTTTGGCAAGCTCACGAATTTTGTCTGCAATCGCCCCCGCACCTTTAGCAACCACCTGCGGTGCAGGCAAATTGGCATCATATTTAAGAGCCACTGCTAAGTGTGTTGGGTTCGTGATAATCACATCGGCTTTCGGCACCTGAGTCATCATTCGTTTATTGGCAAGCTCTCTTTGAATTCGACGAATGCGCGCCTTAATTTGTGGATCACCCTCTCGAGTTTTAACCTCTTCTTTCACCTCTTGCTTTGTCATTCGCATTTTCTTTTCAATTTCCCATCGTTGAAATCCATAATCAAACAACGCAAGAAATGTCATACCAACGGCAACACTAAAAATCAGACGAAACGAAATATCTCCAAAGTATTTGGATAATTCAGGAATAGAGGCGTTGACTAAGAATGGAGCTCGTAAAAGCTCAGATTTAACAATTCCATATACAATCGAAGAAATGATGATTAATTTAATGAGTGCCTTTAATCCCTCAACAACGGCGTTGAGTGAAAATATTTTTTTAAATCCATTAAGAGGATTAATCTTTTCTAAGTTGGGACTTATTGTTTCTGATGTCGTAAGGAATCCAATCTGAAATAAGCTTGAGGCAATTCCAATAACAAAGACCAATCCCATAATGGGCAAAAGAATAAGGGCTGCTTTTTTACCTGCAAATAAAACAGCCGCTTTATAATCTCCAGTTCTTGCTGCCGCTAAAATATAATCACCGTAAGAGTGAGTAAACACTTCTGCAATTTGAGTAAAGAAGTAACGTCCCATAAGCCAAATGAGTAGGGCGGATCCAAAGAGCATCAAGACTGTTGCAAGCTCTTTGGTTTGTGCAACCTGTCCCTGCTTGCGAAAATCTTCTCGTCGCTGGGCTGTAGGTTCTTCTGTTTTTTCCGAATTATCGGTATCTTCTGAAGCCATTTTCCTCTTATAGTTTCTTTAAAATTTCAAATAGTGTTTCAACGTTCCAGTTTAAATTTTCTTTTAGAGTCAACATAAACAAGGGCAATGAAACAAATAAAACGGCTATACCCAACATAATGTTTACAGGCCAGCTCGTGACCAAAACATTAATTTGTGGAACCGCTCGCCCAACAATTCCCATGGCCATGTTTGTAATAAAAATTGCACCTAGCACAGGTGCTGCAAGCTTAATTCCAAGACTCATAATTTCTTGGCAAAATAACGTAATATCTCGAAACGTTGCAAATTGAAGAGATGTTTTGGCAACAGGAATAATATCAAAACTCTGCATGAGTCCTTGAATAAACAAGTGATGTCCATTAAATGCTAAAAAGAATAATCCACCAATAAGAAGTTCATATTGTTCAATGACGGTTACCCTGCGATCCATATGTGGATTAAAAAATTGATCCGAAGAAAGACCTATCGACATTGTAACTATATCCCCACAGATAGTCAGAGCCTGAAAGAAAAACTTTGCAATAAAGCCAACAAAAAGACCCATAAAAACTTCTTTTATCACCAACAAAAAAATAGAACCCGATAAAATATCACTCGGAACTCCTCGCGCACTCACAACTGGATACACAACAATACTCACGGCCATGGATAACAATATTTTTATATTTGTTGGAATGTTTGCAGACTCCACAAGAGGAAATGCCACAAAAAAAGCTGAAATTCGCATAAGAACTAATGCGAATACTAAAAGTTGTGCCTCTGATAGAGCATAAATATTCAAAATTACCTCACATAATCCGTAATATTTTCGATTAAATTAATTGTAAATCGACTCATGACATCCAACATCCACGGACCCGTTAATACCAAAACAACCGCCACAACAATAATTTTAGGAATAAATGTTAGTGTTGCTTCATTAATTTGTGTGATAGCCTGAAGAACACTAATGATAAGACCAACAACTAACGTTGTAATCAAAAGAGGTCCGGCGATAAACGCCGCAGTTTTCATTGCCTCTTGCCCTAAATGAATAATCAATTCGTCCGTCATCTCAGCCCTCCATGGCCTCAATTTTTATCCAAAGCTTTTAACCAAAGACCCCACTATAAGTGCCCAACCATCAACCAAAACAAAAAGCATTATCTTAAACGGAAGTGAAACCACAACCGGAGGCAACATCATCATTCCCATTGCCATCAAGACACTGGCAACAACAAGATCTATAATCAAAAATGGTAAATAGATAATAAATCCAATTTGAAAAGCTGTTTTTAATTCTGATACAACAAAGGCCGGAATCAAAACAAGTGATGGAACATCAGCGCGCACCTTGGGCTGTTCAATATGAGATAGTTTTACAAAAAGTGCGAGGTCTGCGTCTCGCGTTTGATTAAACATAAACCTGCGGAGAGGGTTCATGGCATTGTCAAATGCAGCCGCTTGCGAAACCTTTCCATCAAGATAGGGCTTGAGCGCTTTATCGTTAATGTCGTTAAGAGCTGGTGCCATAATAAAAAGAGTTAAAAAAAGTGAAAGGCCAACAAGCAATTGATTCGGTGGCATCTGCTGAGTTCCGATGGCTTGTCTTAAAAATGAAAACACCACAATGAGGCGAGTAAAAGATGTCATCATAATGAGAATCGCCGGTGCTAGAGTTAGAACCGTAAGAATCATAATGATCTTAATTGTATTTACGACCTCAGTCGGATTCTGAGTTGATTTAAACCCAAGTTGAATGTTGGGCAATGTTACACCCTGTGCGTGAGCAAGATTTGCACAAAAAAGCCCAAGTAAAATTGCTGTCGCAATAGAAAATTTAGATATGAACGCCTTCCTAACCCTATTGCTCACTTAAATCTCCTTCATATTTTTTAATTTTCCAGAGATTGCATCTTTTATTTTAGAAAACGCAAAGTCTTCTGATTCATCAGTTTCCTGAGTCACGTCTTCGTTTGTCTTTTTCTTATTAAATATATCTTTAAATGACTTAGAAAAATCCTTGGTCTCTTCTTGCGGGATCTCTTCATCCAATAAGGCAAGGGATTTTATAAGATTAATATTCTGATCCGTAACACCAATTAAAATGCTTTCTCCTGCCACACGAACAATAGCCAATGATTTTTTAGGGCCCAGATAATATTGGGTCAGAACTTTTATTTGAGAATTTTTTGCAAGAGGAGTTTTTCTTAAAACCTTCTTCATAAATAAAGAAAATCCTGCAATTAAACCCAAAATAAGACCTAGACTTAAAAAAACTCGTGCACCAGAAATTGGCTTATGCTGTTCAGACGCTGATATTTTATTCGACAGCACAGGAATATCGGCTTCTCTTTTGTTGATATCTGTTTTTTCTTTTTCTTGAACCGTGCCCTTTGCACTCACCTGATCCATTTTTTGATTTGCGTTTTCAATCCAAGCCGTTGCTTGCTTTAAATCTTCATCTGATACGGCGTCATTGCCTTTCCCAACATCAAGAGATTCTTTTTTGCTTGCAACAAGGGTGGGGTCAATGCGTATTACGACCTGATTATCGTTTATATCCAGACTGGTCCCCGATTGAAATTTTCCGGCATTGATTCCTTTTTTATAGATAACTCTTGCTCGTGCTAAATCTTTATTTGCTTGATAAAAATAAAGACTCTTAATATTTTCATCTTGAATTTTTAGCGTCTTTGTATTTCCTATTTGCGATTTTGCAATATTAAGTTGTATCGTCTCGTTAATATAATCAAGGCTTGCCTGATCTCGAGAAACAGGACCATCAAAAGTGAGCTTGGCCTCAAAAATACCATTTTCTGTAGACGTCGTGACATCTTTTAGGGTCGCGGCTCCAACACCAAACGAAAAAGTAAGAGTAAATATCAATAGTACAAGTTTCATCCTAAAACCTCTTTAAATAATCCGTCAGATTGATCTCACTTCAGTTGTTCAACTCGCTCTTGGGGAGAAATAATATCTGTTAGCCTCACTCCAAATTTTTCATTAACAACGACAGCCTCACCACGTGCGATCAGCTTGTCGTTAACTAAAATTTCCATGGGCTCACCGGCAAGTTTGTTTAATTCAACAACACTGCCCTGCCCAAGGTTTAAAAGTTCAGATACAAGCATTTTTGTTCTTCCCAACTCCACCGTAAGCTTCAGCGGAATATCAAGAACCATATCAATGTTTCTATCTGTATTTTTTCCCTCTGGCCCCCTTGCATCTGGCGCAACCGCCTTGAGATCTGGGCTTGTCGGAACAGCCTGTACTGGTGCCGATTCTTCTGGCGCCTTAGCTGCTGCATTTTCTTCTGCCATTTTATACCTCTCCCTTTACTTTTACTTTGTTACCTTTTTCGTAAGCTTCACAGCTCGATTGCCATGGCTTACGCCATAATACGATTTAAATTTTTTAACTCCCTCAATTTGCACATCAAATTCTCCAGATACATCCTGAGTAAGAGGAACAACATCGCCCACCTTCATTTTCATTAAGTCTTCCATCTTAATTGTCGTTTCTCCAAGCTGCACCAAAAGCTCTGTTTCTGTATCTAAAATTTGTTCTTTGAGAACCGACGACCAAAGATTTTTATCAGTTTGATCTGACTCAACCTGAAATCCGCTTTGTAATTTTTGTTTAATGGGCTCTATGGTTGCATAAGGAACAACAACGGTAATTGTTCCGTTGGCGTTTTCAAGCTCTACATCAAACGTAGAAGCAATCACAACATCGGTTGGCGGAACAATACCAACGAATTGTGGATTCACTTCGGTTCTTACAAAGTGACAGCCAATTTTATAAACAGACGACCATGCATTTTCTAAGTCTGTAATGGCTAGCTCTACGACTTTTCGAATAATAGATAGTTCTATAGGAGTAAATTCTTTTCCGTCTGCTTTTGTGTAGGGGCGATCTGTTCCTCCAAAAAAGCTATCAACAAGCGAATAAGCAAGTTTACTTTCAATAACAAATAAGGCCGATCCCCTTAATTCATTAAACCGTAAAACCGACATCGCTGTTGGCAGAGGCAACGTATTAATAAATTCACCAAATTTTAAGAAATCTGTTGAGGCATGATTGATGGTTGCAATTTTTCTTAAAGCCGAAGAAAGCGAAACACGAAATGCTCGCATAAACTTTTCATAGATAACATCAAGTTGTGGGAATCGAGCACGAATAATTCGATCTTGGCTCGTCAAATCATAAACTACGACCCCTTTATCATTTGCACCAGCCGCAGCTGCATCTCCCCCCTGTGCTCCGACTTCACCATCTGAAACCGCCGCTAGTAATGCATCTACTTCACTTTGCGATAAAACCTGGTTCATGAATTCCCCTTCTTAATTCAACAAGAACTCTGTAAACAAAATGCTTTTAATTTTACCTTTAGTTAAAAATGAATTGAGTCGACCCTTGATTTCTTCTCTCAAATTATCTTTACCTTCTTTTGAGGAAACCTGATCAAACGTTTTACTCGATAAGAGTATGATAATGATGTCTCGAATCTGAGGCTTCCTTCTTTCTATTTCTTGCACGATCTCACTATTATTTTCTTCGACTTCAAACTCCATAGTCACGCGTGCAATTTTACCACCTCGACTTCCAGCGAGGTTTACAAAAAATGTTTCCATCGGAATAAATTTTCCAACAAATGGGTCTTCAGAAGCTTCCTTCGCCTGTTCCTTAGCTTCCCCTTCAACAACTTGATCAATTGTTGTGACCTGGTCTGCTTTTTTCTTATTTAAAAAAAGCATAATTCCAACTCCCAAAACAACAACGATATTGAATACAGCAAGTGCCATAAAAAGTTTGGGCTTTGGTCCCGCTGTGACCTCAGTGGTTGCAGCGGCGGCTGCTGGTGCTTCTTCTTTGGCTTTGGCTTTTTCTTCTGCCACGGCTCGACTCCTTTTTTAGTGCTGATGTCACATTTTTATATATGACAACATCAACACGACATACGTGTTCAAACTTTATTGAAGCAACTCAAATGCCAACAGGACATTTGTCTGCATTTTGTGTTTTAAATTTCATATTTTGGAGATAGTGAAAATAAAAGGTTACAAATTTGTCTTTTGACTAATAAAAAACCGAGGTCGAGTTAATTTTTTGACTCTTTTCAATCGTAAAACTTAATATCGGCCAACAAGATTGGACAGTTCTTTATGGATTTTTCCATTACTTGCAAGAATTGCAAAATCATCGGGATGAAACTCTTGCCCCTTTCGATTTGTGATATGCCCGCCAGCTTCATGAATCATTAAGCTTGCGGCCCCCGTATCCCAGGGCTTAAGACCAGCTTCCCAAAATCCATCCAAAAGACCCTCTGCCAAAAAACAAAGTTCCAGAGCCGCTGAACCCGACCTACGAACTCCTCGTGCCGATTCTACAAATTTTTTAAAAATTGAAATTTGTGATCGAATCTCTGGTCCGCCATAAGTAAGAAAACCTGTTGCAACCAAGGCATCCTTTAGTTTTTTTATTTTAGAAACAGAAAGTTTTTTATTTTGATTTCTTTCTAAAAGATAAGCCCCATGATCTCGTACGGCCCAATATGTTTTTTTAAAAATAATAGAATCCACAACACCAACCTGAACAACGCCATTGATTTCTAACGCAATGCTTGAACAAAAAAATGGGTATCCATGAACATAATTTGTTGTCCCATCCAGAGGATCAATAAGCCATCTTGCATTTTTTGAAGAATGGCGCTCAAAGCCCCCCTCTTCCCCTAATATATTGATGTCAGGGAATTTTTTTCTCAAAATTTTGCGAATGATCATTTCACTCTTTTGATCGGCCTCACTGACTAGACTTAAATCTCGTTTATTTTGTACATGCATGAGCTTTTTAAAATAGTGCCCGTGCACTTTTCGAACACCCTTTGTAGCTTCGAAAGCAGCGTGTAAAAATGAATTTAATTTTTTATCGTTCACAGATGGTTTTTTCATTGCTATAGGTATCTCTTTAATCCCTACCTTCGTCAAGCATGCGACTGTCTGCAAGACAAGGAAAAAAAAGTCTTATAGAATATAAGAGATGGGGTTTTGATAACTCGAGATTAAGGGGAGATATTTTTATGACATTAAATCAAAAAGGAAGTTCTCGCACTGACACACTTGTAAAACTTATTTTGGTGTTTTTTATATCACTACTATCATTTAGTGTTGGAACTTTTGTCGGCAAACAATTTTCTGATAGCCAACATCGTCTTGCGGCACTTGAAGGTGAATATAATAAAGGCGTTGAAGAAAGTCGCGATGTGGCCTCTATTCCTGAAAACGGTGACTCAAAACCACAAGAAATATTATCCCACGATGACGTTGCAAAGCTCGCCGAGGAATTCGTACAAGAAAAGCCAGAAGCTCGTAATGTTGCCAATACCGAAACTCCGCAAGAGCCTGTTCCTGCAAATAAGCCTAGCGAAATTCAAGATCTCCAAGTGAAGCTGGCCAAAACTCCAACAAAAGTTCCTTCTCAGGCAGCAGAAAAGATTGCTCACAATCAAGAGCCATTAGCTCCAGCCCCAACAATGCCAGAAGTAAAATTAACAAAAAAAGCATTACCAACAACAGTGTCGGCAGACACTCAGGGAAAGTACACGATTCAAGTCTCTTCTCATCAAACAGAGCAAGAAGCTCAAGCCCGAGTTGATTCTCTTAAAAATAAAGGTTACGTAGCCTCTTATATTCCCGCAACAATTGACGGAAAGACTTGGTACCGCGTAGGCATCGGAACTTTTACAACAATAAAATCTGCTAAAGAATATCTTGAGAAATTAAAAGAGGACACTGCTTTTAAGAGTGCAATTGTTCGACAAATTGCATCTGTTCACTAAAAGCTTGATATCTATTTTGTTTCTTTGATTTGTTTTCCGTTGTAATTGGCATCGACTTCCGTTTTAACAAGTTTTCCTTTTCGGTAGTGTTGCCACATATCAGGCTTTTTATCATTATTTCTATCAAGTTCAACTAGCCTTAACTCATTATTGAACCAATATTTCCACATATTGGTGGCTCCAAACGCCAATGTCTTTTTAAGAAGAACTCCTGTTTTTGGATCGTATTCCGAAACTTCATCGACTTTTCCATCATGATTTAAAGAAAATTCCTCTTTAATCATGATCTTATTTTGAAAGTGCTTCACCATATCGATCTTTCCATCACCATCAAGATCAAACGCTTGTCTGACAAGTCGTTTATCAACGTCATTAATTTTTTTTTCAAAAATAAAGTAGACCATTACTTTTGGATCTTCTTGTGAAGGCATTTTTTCAACAATGAGATCCTTGTTCTTAGACTCAATATACTTATTGAGATCTAATCTAGAAAAATCGATAAAATCTGCTCGCAAAGGCTTATCTAAATTGGCAT
>JBDHWX010000048.1:0-10795 GCA_039810365.1 Bdellovibrionales bacterium
AGAACGCATTTTTTAAAATTGGTCCCTCTTGAGAAAAAGCCATATATCCTCCTTGAGCAGAGGTTCTAGGATATACCTCGAGGAATATAGGGGCAATAAGAAAGCCTTGAGCCTTTTTCTGTTGGAAATTTTCTACAAACATCTGGACGTTTTTCATAAACTGTACAACGTCTATTCTTATCAAGAAAAATACAATCACCGTTAGATTGTGACGCAAGTGTAAAGAGTTGTGTTTTTTCTCGATAATTTTTTATCAAGCCCTGCTGCTGTAGTCTGTGTGCGACACGTTTTGGATTTTTAAGATCTTCTTCTTTACAAAGGTCTAGTCTAACGAGGTCTTGTCCGTGCACTTCAACGGGCATTGTGCAACAAGTGGCAATACAGGTGTTGCAGCGCTTTTTTTTGTAACGTATCCATGTTTGAGGATTGTCTTTATTGACCTTCATGGGCAAAAACTACTGGCTAGATTTGTGATCTTCAAGTAAATAAATAAGCATGACTCATTCGGTATTTTTAACCATTTTGATTGCGGGTTTTGCAATATCATTTTTTCATGCAAGTATTCCGACTCATTGGTTGCCATTTATTTTGGCGGCTCGCGCACAGAAGTGGACTCATAAAAAAACGCTTGCAGTGACATTATTGGCCGGAGCGGGCCATGTTTTGATGACAACTTTTTTAGGAGTTTTGATTGTTTGGGTAGGACTTCAATTTGATCAAACTGTTGGACGATATTTTTCTATATTTGCAGCAAGTGTTTTATGGCTTATGGGAATTTACTATATTTTAAGATACCTAAAGGGGCGTGGACACTCACATATTCACTTGCCGTTTATTAGTCATCGAGTAAATAGATATTTTCAAAAAAGATATCAAAAGAAGCATATGAAAGATCTTGAACAACCTCTCCCAGACTATGAACAAACGGGGCTTGAGGCTCGTCATGAACACGAATCACATCAACATAAGCATTGTCAGCATCGCCATATTTCAGAGGCTCAGGCAGAAGGGCTCACGATCTTAGGACTTTTTGCACTTTTGACCTTTTCACCGTGCGAAGGTTTTTTGCCAGTCTACGTCTCGGGAATTTCTTTTGGCTGGACTGGATTTTTGATGTTAACAATTATTCTTGGGATTGCCACTTTATCGGGAATGATTTTTTTTACATGGCTAGCATTTAAGGGAATTGATCGACTTAACATCCAATTTTTAGAAAAATATGAAGCCCTGATTATGGGAAGTATTTTGGCCATACTTGGAATTATTGTTTTGATAATGGAGAATTAAATGTCAACTCATCATCACGGGCACTCTCACGATCATCACCATGGCCATCAACACGGAGTTGCTCCAAAAAACTGGAACAAAGCCTTTATCTGGGGGGCGGGGCTCAATCTTCTTTTTGTTTTTATAGAAGCACTTTATGGGTATTGGGCCAATTCTCTTTCTTTAATTGCAGATGCAGGACACAATTTAAGTGATGTTTTAGGTCTTGGTCTTGCCTTTGGGGCTTATTTGCTGTCCCAAAAAAGGCCATCGACTCGATTTACTTATGGGTTTAAAAGCTCCACCATTTTAGCCTCTCTTACAAATGCGGTGATTCTTTTGGTTGCCGTTGGTGGAATTTTATTAGAGTCATTTAGGAGATTTAATTCTCCAGAAAATATTCAAACAACAACAGTCATGGTTGTGGCCTTTGTTGGTGTTGTCATAAACGGTTTAACGGCCATGTTCTTTTTTTCTGGACAAGCAAAAGATCTCAATATTCGAGGGGCTTTTTTGCATATGGTTGCAGATGCTTTGATTTCTCTTGGTGTTGTTGTATCTGCTTATGTTATTTCTAAAACAGGTTGGGTTTGGATGGATCCTGCAATCAGTATTGCCATTGCCCTTACGATTGTGTGGAGTACGTGGCATCTTTTAAGAGAATCTTTGGATATGGCATTGGGTGGAGTGCCTTCGCATATTGAAACGATTGAAGTGAAAAACTATCTTCAAAGTATTCCGGGTGTTTCGCAGGTCCACGATTTGCATATTTGGTCTTTAAGTACTACGGATGTGGCTTTAACGGCTCACCTCGTTATGCCAGAAGTCCACCAGGATAAAGAATTCTTAAAAAAAGTTTCTTGCGATTTAAAAGAAAAGTTTGAGATTCATCATTCAACAATTCAAGTAGAAGCTGTGCATCCTCAAAATCCTTGTTGTTCTCTAGAAAAATAATTATTTTAGATTTCTTGATTCAAGTTTTAAAAGATAATTTTTAACAGAGAGGCCACCAGCAAAGCCTGTAAGCTTACCATTTTTTCCAATCACGCGATGACAAGGGACAATAATAGAAAGAGGATTTTTACCATTGGCTGCCCCAACAGCCCGAACGGCTTTTGAAGAGCCGATTTGTGTTGCGAGTTCTTGGTAACATAAAGTTTTCCCATAAGGAATTTTTCTTAAGCCATGCCAGACTTTTATCTGAAAAGGGGTTCCATGTGGGGCAATAGGTAAATCAAACTGAAAACGCCTTCCTGCAAAATATTCCTCTAACTGTTTTTTTGTTTTTTTCAGGAGAGAATTTTCACCAGCGATGAGTCTTGGTAGTCTAACACGATTCTTTTTTTCTTTTTCCCAGAGAATAGCTAAAAGGTGAGTCTCATCTGCAATAAGAGTAAGCCTGCCAATGGGGGAGTCCATTTTTGTAAAAAGGGCTTTGGGTTCTTTGGTCATGGCGAGTAAATTAGCAGTATAGAAAACAAAAGACTAGAAAAATAATTGATGATAATCTTATTCATAAGATGAAGCTCTTACAGGAATTATATTTTGATTCTCAAAAAATAATGCAGGATCTGCAGACAAGCATTAAAGGTGCCAAGAAGAGTATTGAGATTGAAGTTTATATTTTAAAACAAGATGTTATTGGTGACTTGTTTATTCAGCTTTTGATAGAAGCAGCTGGCAGGGGGGTTCGTGTCCGCTTATTAGTAGATGGTTTTGGTTCTTGGGATTGGATTGAGCATAAGTACTCCCATTTTTTGGGTTATCAAAATTTTGAAATACGTATTTTTAATCGTATCCCTCATCTTTGGGACTTTATAACTCAAAAAACCTTAACAGTTTTTACTCTCAATCGCAGAAATCACCGCAAACTTTATTTTATTGATCAAGAGATACTTTTTTTAGGAAGCTTTAATCTCACAACAGATACGATGTCTTGGCAGGAATCTGGTTTGTGTACAAGGGATAAGAGGCAAATAGAAATAGCGAGAGAGCTTTTTGACTATACTTGGCGTGGAGGTCAGAGTTTTATATCAAAGATTAAAGAATACTCTTCGCTACGGATAGAAAAAGAAATTTTAAGAGATTCGGTTATTTTTACAACTCAAACGCTTAAATTACGAAGGCAATACAAGAGAGCATTTTTAAATCGACTCAAACAAGCTGAAAATCGACTTTGGCTTGTTACACCATACTTTAACCCAACACCCTCTTTTGTGAGACATTTAAAAAAGGCGGCCAAAAGAGAGGTCGATGTGCGCCTTATTTTGCCACGACAATCTGATGTTATTGTTTTATCTTGGATGGCAAGACTTCGTTACAAGAATCTTTTAAAGGCTGGTGTTAAAATTTATGAATACCAAACGACATTTATTCATGCAAAAGTTGCGCTAATAGATCGTGAAGTGATTATGGGATCTGGAAATTTGAACTACAGAAGTTTTATGAGAGATCTTGAAATCAATATGATTTTAAAGCATTCGGATTTGATTTTAAAAGTAGAAAAGTTTTTTCAAGAGTGTTTTGAACAAAGTGCTATCATCAAAGAGGCTAAAAAACTTTCTTTATGGAAGCTTATGATATCGAAAATACTTATGACATTTAAGACGTGGTTTTAGATGAAGCTCAGGGTGTTAAGTTATAATATTCACAAGGGTCGCGCTTTTTTTACACGTCAAAGAACATGGGAAAAATTTTATAAACTTGTGCATGAGGTTCAACCGGATCTTATTTTCTTACAAGAATTTTTATTAGAACCTCAGTCAGAAAAACTCTTAGAGGAGTTTGCAGACCATATTTGGCCGCATTATTCATTTGGACAGAATGCAACAACGGGTGGGCATTTTTATGGAAACGCCATTTTATCTAAGTGGCCTATTCTTGAAACCCACAATCATGATATTTCAAATCACAGATTAGAACGCAGAGGTGTTCTCTATGCACGCATAGAAATAGAAAAACGCCCACTTCATCTTTTTTGCAGTCATATGGATCTAACATTTTGGGGGAGAAAAAGACAGATTCAAAAAGTAGATAAGATTGTGAATAGGATTGTTCCGTCTCATGAGTCCCTTTTATTTTGTGGGGATATGAACGATTGGCATAACAAGTTAAATAAAGAAATCGAGATGCTTCTACAAGTGCGAGAGGTTTTTACGGCACTGGGTTTAAAGCTTCCGCAAACTTCGCCAAGTGTTTTGCCTGTTTTTCCTCTTGATCGAATATTTTTCCGTGGTGTACGCCCCTTTGAGGCGCAGGTTTCTCAATTTCAATATCTCAGAATGATGTCGGATCATCTTCCCCTTGTTGTCGATTTGGATTTTTGAAATTAATAAAAAAGATCTACCTTTTGTTGTAAATCTTGTGGGATTTGAGACTTGATGATTTTATAGATGTATTCAGGACGATACCGGCTGGAAATATGCATAAAGACTAATTTTTCTCCTTTAAATTGAAAAAGAAGAGGGAGAATTTCGTCAAAGTGAATGTGTCCCCATTCACGAGCTGACATAATGGACTTTTTGTCGTCCCAATAAGTTGTTTCAACAAATAAAATTTTACTTTTTAACACCTCTGGATTTTTCTTCCAAAATTCGATTTGAGTGTCTCCTGTGTAGGAAAAAATAGGTAGGTGAACAGGTTCAGAAACTTCAATTCCTTTATTCTTAAGCTCTAAGATTTCAGATTCTTTTTTTGATTGAAATTCTTTTTTTAGTTTTTTTCTTGTTTCGTAGATTGTGTAACCTTGAGAGGGTGTTCTGTGAAAGGTTTCAAATGGAATAAAGCTGTAGGGTTCTTGAAGTTTGTAACAGAGGGTGGGTGTTGTTGCCCGAAATTCAAATTCGTAATGATGTCCCTCAATTTTTGACCACTCGGCAATGATTTTAATTAAAGGGGCGATCATGGGTTGTGGCATATAAAAAATAGGAGGGGATTGCTTTAAAAGTGCCTTTTGAGAAATAAGATAGGGGATACCAGCTGCGTGATCCATGTGGGGGTGGGTGATGAGAAAGTTTTTTGCAGGAAAAGCAAAGTTTAATCCTTGAGCAACATCAAGGCAGGTTCCGATTTCGGGGAGATAAAGGCAGGTGCCAATACCAGCAACTGAAACGCCGGTGACTTTTATATTGTCGTGTTGCCATTTGATGATTTTGGGGACTTCCATAGTTTTTATGATACTTTATAAAAAAGAATCGGGGTATATGGTGGGCATGAGTAACGGAAAATGACTGCAAGCGTCTTTGCTTTGATTTTTTACCAAATCACACAGAAATCATTGATTTTAAGACATAAAATACGTACTTTTTGAAGTTCAAATTTATATATGTTGGGGTGTCGGCAAGCGGTAAGCCAACGGATTTTGATTCCGTCATCCACAGGTTCGAATCCTGTCACCCCATCCATTTAAAAAGGCTAATCACTACTGTGATTGGCCTTTTTAATTTGGTGAGTTGCCATATCTGTCATAACGACATGGCCTTCGTTAGCGTCAGAAGAGTAGTCAGCAAAAACGTAAACCTCTCTTCCGTTTACATCCAAAGCCAAATCACTGTGCTCTGACTTTGTAAAAAGTTGGGTATAATCTGTAAAAGAGGTGTTGTAAGCGCGAGTACCTTTGGCGCCATCACTAGAAGGAACACAATAATTACCAAGTGGGCTTGCAGAGATATGGTCTGGTCGCTCTGTTTCTGCTAAATGACCTAAGATTTGGTCTGTTTGGATATTGTAAGAAATGAAACCATAATGATCGACACTCTGAGAGCTCGAATTATAACGTTCGATCATAAAGCACCAAATTTTTCCGTCTTTTGATGGGCGACCTTCTTCTTTTGTCCACATCGAAGCTGCACTTGGAAAAATAGCCTGCACACGAGAAGTTAAATCTCTGTAAACAGAAGTCTGATCTGTTGTAACATCGTAGCGATAAATCTTCAGAGCGGATTTATTAGATTTAAAAACAAAATTATGCATTGTAATACAAAAAAATGTCGAACTTATTCAATTTTTAAAAAATAAAATATGGTAAGCCATTGAAATATTTATTTGAAAATTCCTTTTGTCGTAATTTTGGATACGTTAAAATTTTATTCAGATTTATAATATAAAAAAGTATATTTTCTTGTCTCAAAATGAGACAAAAACTTTAAAGCCTTAAAATGACCACGTTGGAATCAAAAGCATTCTGCTCAATATTTGTATTGTGATTATAAAAAATGACTTGTTTGAGCTTGTTGCGTGTAAAGGCCTGACTTTGAATAAGGGTTAAATTTTTTGATGTTATCATTTCTTCGATCTTATTTTGATGAAAAGCATAAGGTCGAATGGTCGTTACAGAGTCTGGAAGTACAATTTTTGTGAGTCTATTTTCAGAAAAGGCACCTTGCCCAATTTCGGTTATAGAATCTGGAAGACTAATGTTTTGGAGCTGATTATTGGCAAAAGCTTTAGGTTCAATAAAGGTAAGGGAATCAGGTAACATTAAATTTTGTAAGTTGTTGTATTGAAACGCTTGTCCTCCAATATAGAGAACAGAGGAGGGAATATCAATTTGGGTTAATTGATTTTTCATAAAAGCAGCGTAACCAATAAAAGTTACAGAGTCTGGAAGTACAATTTTTGTGAGTCTATTTTCAGAAAAGGCACCTTGACCAATTTCGGTTATAGAATCTGGAATGATAACGCTAGTAAGTTGTTTGCCACTAAAAGCATATTCACCAACGGCTGTTACGATATTGTCATTAATCAGTCTTGGGATCATGATATCTTGATCAAGACATTTATAACCAATGATTTTGTGTTTTGAACTTGAGAGTTCAAAACAGTTTATGGGAGATGTCGCTTGAACATGGTTTTCAATAGAAAATAAAAGAAAAAGACTAAAAAGGAGTTTCCGTTTGCGTATTGTGATAAGCATTTTCCCTCCCGAATAACACCCCAAGATTTGGCATGTCTATATCGGGAGATTGATCAAGAATCAACGATTTTAAAATGGCATAGTGTTTCCGTTTAGAACATATAAATTACCAAAGTCCCGCTGGGGTAGGGGTTCAAATTACCTGAGACAATATGATAAGCAAGAATGTTATAATTTTTTTTTATGTTCGCTCTGCCACACCACTTGGCAGAACAGAATCAGGAGCCGTAATGGTTGCAGGGCAAGTTTCAACTTGAGACATTTTTAATAAGGCTATTCTTTTGTGATTTCATGAGTTTGGAATTTAAAAACAAAGAATCTCATTGACTGATAAAAGCGAAAAGGAAATTCTAAATAAATGATTTTAGGGACCTTAATACTCAAAAGCTTTTTTCTCTTGCTTACGCCAATATGGGCGCAAGATATTGCTACAGAAAGCAAGCTTCTCCAGCAGCAAGTTATTGAAAACCAATCAGAGCAACCATCACGGTCTTTATCTCAACCAGAAGAAGAGTTTGCCGGAATTGTTCAACACGCACAAAAAACACCCCAAATCATTACCAATCAAAAAACAGAAACAGTTGATTTTAAAGATGTTATACATTTTAACGACAAAATAAAAATTCCAAAAGGATCACGTCTTAAAATTATCACTCAAAAGAGATGCATTGCAGTTTTTTATGCAGGGGCAAACACACTTGCACCGGCAAGCAAAGAGATGCCGTGGGAAGTAAAACAAGGGCCCGTTCGTTGGATCTGCCCAGAAGAGAAAGTTGAAAAGATTCTTCTGCGGGGTCAAGAATTACAGATTCAAAACGGGGAAATCCTTTTTTATGGTAAATCCCTCGTTGTTTTGAAGTCCCAAGTCTTTTATAACGGACAAGCACTAATACCCAATACTGTTTATGATTTGCATGATGGGGGTTGGGTTATTTCTCAAAGCCAACCAGAAGCCTATGAGTTCTGGACCAAAACTACGCGCTACACTCTTCCTATTGAAAGTGTACAAAATGAATTTCCAAAGCCATCAAAACCTATGACCACTCGTATTTTTTTAACACCCATTTTTGGTTTCGGAGGTGTCCAAAATTATGATCTGGGTCATAACTATAGTGCCTATGGCATGAAGGGTGATGGAGCGCGGCTTGGTACAAATTTTCTTTGGAAAAATAAATCTGTACTTTTATTTTTTGATTTCTACAAAGCTCGTACCCCAAATCATGGAAATTATAGAAATGGTCCTCCTCCCGTTGGAACAAAGGATATCAGTACGGATAATTTTACTATTGGAATTGGCTTAAGAAATAACCATCAAAAAAGTGGTTCTTCTTATTTTTATGGTGGCCTCACTAGATTGAGATACGATTTTATTTATAGCCAAGAACAATTTGAAACTTTTGGTGGCCAAATTCGATATCCGCTTGCCTTAACTGGTGGCTTTGGATATCAAAAAACTATTTTTAACAGAAGTTGGCTAGCACTTACTCTTGGTGGCGAGTTTCGGATAACACAAACACTCTCGCGAGGAGAGATTGAGAATAACTTCCAGCCATTTAATCAAGACCATAACCCGAGGGCATACCTTACAAACTATGCGGTTATAATTTATTTAGGTCCCATCATACAGTTCTAAAAAATATTTTTTATATTTTTAAGATCACCAGGTATCTCATTTGTTGGTGGAACCCATTTTTCAGGTTCGCCTAAGATGCTAATAGCTTCTTTAGATGTGAATTCTTGATCTGTCGTTACCAAAGGTGAGGTTTGCCTGATCTGTACGACGGTTTCTTTTTCGATAGGTTTTACTTCAAGTGTTTTTATATTGGATTGTGCTTTTTTTGTTTGTTCAGCAACTTGTTCTTTTTCTGCGGTTTCTACCTGAACTTCTTCCCCAGATTTCACAAAGACTTTTTGCTTTGTTTTGATTTGCTCAACCTGAACCTCACCCTTAAGGGTAGCTTGTGTTGTTAAGGTTTTATTAGGGTCAAAGCCAACGTAAAAATCAGTTCCGCGAACCCCCACAACGGCTGTTGTTGTTTTGATACTAAATTGAGATTGATTTTCTTTTTTGTCTTTGGAGTTTTGTTCTGATTTTTTTCCATCAAAAAATGTACGAATTTTACCATAGGTTAAATTTATAAGACTTGGAGTTGAGGTCCCTTTTATGATTTTGGCAATAAAGAGTCTAGAATTAGGCCCCATTGTAATGAGACCATTAGAAAGCTTTAATTTTGCCCGGGATCCTGCTTGAGTTACAACCACATCAGAACATAAAAGATCAAATGGGGCCTGGGCTCTCACAGCAATTCGGTTGAGATCCTCATTGTTTGGGGCCCGTAAAACATCGACAACACCAGTTATTTGAGAAATCACACCGCACTGTTTAGCTGAGGCCATTTGAGATATTAAAATGATTGGTAATATGAGTAATTTCATAAGTCCCCCTGCGATAACAGATCTGAGTATGACATTATTTTTTATGCGATTCAAGATTTGTAAATCAGGAGAGAACCTTTTGACCCTTTATAAAAATCTTGTTTATAATTTAGCTTGTTCATTGTTGTATGGACAGAATCGGGTACTCAAAAATGCCACCACGTTATCAAAAAATCACATCTCCTGTTTTTTTATTTTTTAAAATGCGTCCTTTTGCAGCTCTACGAGAAAAGCTCCAAGAAGGTTATGGGCTTTCTGATTTACGTGCTGATATCATGTCAGGGATTGTTGTTGGAATGGTTGCAGTCCCTCTTGGAATGGCGCTTTCTATAGCTGTTGGAACGCCACCTCAATACGGGCTCTATACAGTTATTGTGGGAGGAGTTGTTGTTGCCCTTTTAGGTGGTTCACGTTTTCAAGTCACGGGCCCTACGGCAGCCTTTGTTGTGATTTTAGCTCCCATCGTACATAAATTTGGCTTAGGCGGGTTATTGCTAGCGGGGCTCATGGCGGGTATCATGCTTATGGGGATGGGGCTTGCTCATCTTGGAAAAATGATTCGTTTTATTCCTCATCCTGTGACCACAGGGTTTTCTTCGGGCATTGCCGTTGTGATTGCGACACTCCAAATTAAAGATTTTTTTGGACTTCAGGTTCCTGATATGCCGGGAAGATTTTTAGAAAAAGTTTTAGCTCTTTTTCAAGCAAGATTCACGGTTTCTTGGGCAGAGTTTTCAGTAGGGTTTGTCACACTCTTAGCTTTAATTTATTGGCCAAAGATAAATAAAAAGATCCCAGCTCCCCTTATTGCCCTTACATTTGTTTCTCTCCTTGTGGTCATCATAAAACAGTTTTTTCCTGAGTTTGAGGTGGCAACCATAGGAAACCGTTTTAGCTATGAAATTGATGGAGTGATTGGCCATGGGATTCCTCAAGCGGTTCCAAGCATTAATCTACCGTGGAATTTTACTTTAGCAGGAGAAAAACCTTTTCAGATAAGTCTTGGTGGTTTTGAATCTTTACTTTCTTCAGCTTTTGCCATTGCTATGCTGGGGGCTATTGAATCTCTTTTGTCTGCCGTTGTAGCAGACGGAATGGCGCAAACCAAACATGATCCTGATGCAGAACTTTTTGCACTTGGTGTTGGAAATGTTTTGTGTCCGTTTTTTGGGGGAATTC
>JBDHWX010000049.1:0-10608 GCA_039810365.1 Bdellovibrionales bacterium
TTTCAACAATATGGGAATGAAATTGCTGCTCTTATTTTAGAACCCATTATGGCAAATAGCGGTCTTTTTGAACCATCTCACACTTGGATTCAGGAATGTCGAGAAATCACAAAACAATATGGTGCTCTTCTTATTTTTGATGAGGTGATTACAGGCTTTCGCATCCATCCCCAAGGTGCTGCTGGTTATTTTCAAATAACTCCGGATATTGGTACCTATGGAAAAATTATTGGCGGAGGACTTCCTGTAGGAGCCGTTTGTGGAAAAAACGAAATCATGAACACACTTGCTCCGCTTGGAGGCGTATATCAGGCAGGAACACTAAGCGGGAATCCCCTTTGTATGAGAGCTGGCCTTGAAACACTCAAGGCTCTTTTTGAAAATAAAACTTACGAAAAAATAGAACAACAAACAGGTCCTTATCTCGATCAAAAAATAGCGGATTTACAAAAGCAATCCAAGATTCCCTTTTATTATAAAAGAATCGGTAGTATTTTTTGGATTTGTCCCGGACTTCAAACTGCTCCCCAAACTTATCACGATATTTCTCCACATGTGACGTCGATATTTAAAGAAGTCTATCACCATCTTCTCAATTTTGGTGTTTATTTTTCTCCATCTGTTTATGAGGTGAGCTTTCTTTCTTTAGCACACCAAAAGGAACACCTCGATGTTCTGATCTCGGCTCTCACAAAGGCCTTTCGTTCATCTCGGATCGGAGTTGTTTCTTGAATAAAAAAACAAAAATCGCTTTTTTTATTCTTGGCTTCCTTGCCATCGGACAAGTCCTTTGGTGGGCCCATCTTTTAATAGATCAACAAATTTTGATCGCACAACTGGAACCCGATTTTCATGAAAAAACAAAGCACTTTAATCGAATGATTTTAGCAGAAACTGCGTTTTTTTTATTCTTTTGGAGCCTAAGTCTTTGGTACACTTATCGCTCTTATAAAGAGCAACTCTCTTTAAGAAAAGCTCATAATAGCTTCTTGGGGGGAATTTCTCACGAACTCAAAACCCCCATTGCCAACATTCAAATTTGTCTTGAAACCCTTGCTCGGCCAGATATTGATAAAAACAAAGTACCCATCTATGTCGAACGGGCTCAAAAAGCTCTTGAGAGCCTTTTGAATCAGGTCGAAAATATTCTCACATTTACAGCTATCGATTCTCTTTCTCCAAAAAAAGAACAGTTTCAAATCAAAGATCTTGTCGAACAAGAAATCAAAGTGCTTCAACAAAATGGCAAGATCCTAAATCGTGCGGTTCAGGTCCATATTCCGCAAGGACTCATTGTCAATTCGCCCATTCTTGCCTCACAACTTGTGATTAAAAATATTTTAGAAAATGCTATTAAATACTCAAGTCGCTCATCAAAAAAAGATATTTACATCTCTGGAAAAAAAACAGATCGTAAGATTTTTTTAACTATTCGCGATCATGGAATTGGTATGACAAAAGAAGAAATTGAAGCCTCCACAAAGCCTTTTTGGAGAAGCGAACGTGCTATCAAAGAAGCTTTACCCGGAACAGGAATGGGACTCACTCTCTCCCAAGAAATTGCAAGTAGATCTCAAATTCAAATTCACTTAGAAAGCGCTGGGCTTAATCAGGGTGTCGAAGCGACCATTATCTGGGAGAGTCTATAATGATTGCCCACGTCCTCCTTATTGAAGATAACGAAATGCTTGGTGCAAGCCTCATTGACAATCTTCAGATGGAAAATTTTTCTGTTGATTGGGTTCAAGATGGCGAAGCAGGACTCCAGGCCGCTCTTCAAAATGTTCACGATTTGATTATTTTAGATATCTCATTACCAAAAAAGGATGGTTTTGAAGTGTTAGAGCAACTTCGGAAAAACTCTCAAATACCTGTTCTGATCCTGTCAGCAAAAGGCAATATACAAGATCGCATTAAAGGGCTTGAGCTTAAAGCAGATGATTATATGCAAAAACCCTTTCACTTAAAAGAACTCCTCTTAAGGATTCAGTCTCTCTTGCGAAGAGCTCAGCCTAAGGAAGTGGAATTGACCCAAGTCCAAATTGGAACAGCACAGGTTGATTTTCCTGCACAAATGATTAAAAGGGCCGAAGCACAAGAAAAACTCACCGATAAAGAAACGAGACTTTTAAAACTTCTTCTCACTCATCAGGGACAAGTCGTTTCTCGAGAAAAGATTTTAGATCTTGTCTGGGGCTATTCTCATTACCCATCGACAAGAACTGTCGATAATATGATCGTAAAATTTAGAAAATGGATCGAAGCAGATCCCACTGACCCCCAAATCATTATTTCTCATCGCGGAGTTGGATATTCTCTGCAAAACAATTCTACACAGAAGGTATTATGAAAAAAGAATTTTTATCCGCTCTTAAACAAGAAAACAAATCACATCTTCCTGTTTGGTTTATGAGACAAGCAGGTCGCTATTTACCAGAATACATGGAACTTAAAAAGCACTCAAGTTTTCGAGAAATGAGCCACACACCCGAGCTCATTAAAGAAGTAACCCTGCAGCCCTTGAGACGCTTTCCACTAGACGCTGCCATCTTGTTTTCTGATATTTTAACCTGTTTAGAATTTATGGGATCAACATTTGAATTCACAGATCATGGTCCAAAACTTAAAGATCACGGCGCTCATGTTGTAAAAAAATTAAAAGAACTCACACCAGAAAAAGATCTTAACTTTGTTGGAGAAGGACTCAAGCTCATTAAAAATTCTCTTCAAGATCAAGCCCTTATTGGCTTTGCAGGGGCTCCCTTTACACTGATTTCTTACCTTGTTGAAGGGGGGACATCTAAAGACTTTCTTGAAACTAAACGATTTATGATGAGTGAGCCTGAAAGTTTTTCTTTAGCCATGAATCATCTCTCTACACAAATTGCAAATTATCTTATTTTTCAAATTCAATCTGGTGCTGACTGTGTCCAAATTTTTGATTCATGGGTTGGCATTTTATCTTATGAACAATACAAACGACATATTCTGCCACACATGCAAAATCTGATTCAAAAAATCCATGAAAGAACATCTGCGCCCGTTATTTTATATTCACAGCCAACAACACATCTTGTTGAGCTTTTAGCAGAAACGGGAGCAGATTGCTTAAGTGTGGATTGGCGCTTAAACATTTATGAAATTTCAAAAAAAATTCCACAAAATATCTCTCTACAAGGAAACCTTGATCCTCTTGCAACGACTCTGAACTGGAAGGAAGCAGCCCCATACGTTGAAGATGTCTTAATCCAAGCAAGAAGAGCTGAAATTTTAGATAGATTTATTTTTAATGTTGGCCACGGTGTAACTCCTCAAACAAAGCCAGACACTCTGGCCGCAATAGTAGGGGCTGTACACAGCTATAAATAAAATTTTAATATCGGATGGGACAAAAGCTCCACATCAAAACATCTTAGCGAGCATAAGGTGTGTTTTGAAACTGTGTCCTACAAATATCTTTACCAAATGTATAGCGTCACACTGGCTCTGACATAAAGTCTAATCCCTAAAATGATGACAATTTTTGGCAATATTTTAGCAACATTTGTTTCTGCTATACTCGATATATTCGATTTGAGATTAAATTCATTATAACGTTTTATATCTCAACGTATTGCAATTGCTTATTTTTTAGTAGGGCACTGCTCTTGCTATGTATTTTCTAGGAATATGCCTTTAGCCAATCACGGCAGGGCCAGTTGTTGTAGGAATAGAACGTGAAAAGAATTGGATGGTTTTTACAAGCGATAATATTTGTTCTCACCAATATTATTGGGCCAGCATACCTGATGGCTCAAGAAGCTTCTCCCGTACGAGAGGCCTCTTCTACAAGACTTGAAACAAGAACTCATATGCTAGATTCTGTTACGGCTTACTTTAAATTTCATGATCAAATTGGAAAACGATTTAACGTCAACGATGTTCACTCTTACACAATACGAGTTGGCGCCCTTGCTGATCCCGATTGGATCAAAAAAGCCAACGAAGTTGTCAATGCCGCCCAACAAGAGGGATTTGCCAAGCCTGAAATTATCTTAACTCTCACATCAACTATTCCAGATGCACAAGTTTTACAAAAAAAGTTGCTTATGTTGGGGACTCCAACTGTTATTATCGAATTACCAGATGAAGTTCAAAAACGCTACGAAGAACGTTTTTTAGCAAGAAAAAATCATGGTGCCATGGGTGAAGTTTGGTTTGACACCAAAGAGGGCTTTAAAAAACTCATCCATCCTATTCAAACCATTCGCAATGCTGCAAAAATTATTCAAAATTCTGTTGAAAGCCCATCAGAAAGACAAATCTTTTTTTCTAAAATTAGAATTGGAACAACTGCTGCTGTTTCCTCTGCTATTATGGGTACCATGATCTATCTTGGAAATATTTCTCCTGAGTTTGGAGCCTCCATCATTGCTTCTCAGACAATCTTAACCGCACTCACCTCTTTTAACAGTCGCACTCTTCGTAATTTTAACCGCGTTGATCTTCTTAATGATTTTTCTATCACAAAAGATGGTCTTCGTGCAAAACTTGGAAGCATCGTCGGTATTGGTTTAACCCTCAGTGAAACACAGCATGGCATTAGTACAGTCACAGGTGCTGGTGAATACATGCTGACCCAGCCTCAAGTTATTGTAAATAGTCTTGCACAAAGTGCTCCCAGCACTTTTATGTCAGAAGAACGAAACAAACAACACGTTGAAAGTACGGCAGACTTCTGGTCTCTTGCTACCTTTTTTGCATTATCTGTTCCTTTTGGAATTGCAAGTTCCCTTGGCTTTGTTGGGCCTGAACTTATTGATGCCGGGTATCTTCACGTCACAACCCTATCGGCAGGTTCCATTCTTGCTTATGGCGGAATGTATCTTGCCCACCGATATAAAGCCCAAAAACTAGAAAAACTTGCGCGAGCAAAATGGGCCGACTATCTCCGTATTGATTATGCTATAAAAAAAATGCGCGCTGAACAGATAAAAAAAGAACAAGAAAAAAGACGAGCCCTAATTGAAGCGAGAAAACGACAAGCACAAGAAGAAGCTGCTGCCAAGAGAGAACAAAAAGAAGCCTTAGATAGACAGGTTCAAAATCTTGAAGATTACATCCAGGGAATTCGCCAATATTATAAGATCTCCAGTGGCAAAACTTGCCAATCACTTTTCAGCGGCACCCTTTAATAAAAATATATTTGCCTGTCACTTAATAATCGCATAGCTTTAAATTTATGAAACTCTCTATATTTTTCTCAATAGCTTTTATTTTGTTATCCTCCTGTTCACATGATCCTTATAAAGAATTTTCAAAAATTCAAATAGGTCAAGATAAGGGAGATCTTCTTGAAACTCTTGGCTCTCCTCTACGAGCGCGCCATACAGAAGATACAGATATCTGGACTTATCGATTTTATAAAAATGGAGAATCAATATATAAAGATATCACTCTCAGAAATAATCATATTGTTCAAATAACCGATGCTCGAGAACCTGATTTAAAAGCCATTAGCCAAAAAGAAAAGGAAATTGAAGAAAAACTTCAAAAGACGACACCCTCTCCTTATCTTGAAAAATCAAAACCTATTAAGAAAAAATACATCGATGATTCTGAACTCCCTAAAAAGCAAAAAGCACCTGATGATTTTAAGGAAGTTATTCCAAGTAACGATGATTAAACTCACAAAAAAGAGATTTTTATCCTTACAGAATCAATTTTTTTCTTTATTTATCTTTATCCAAAAATAACTGAAGAACCGACAAGCCATATCGAACACCAAAGCCTGTAACATCCGTATCCACAAGACCAAGACCACCGTCATTTTCCTCAGAAGAGAGGTCTACATGAAGCCAAGGAATTCCTTCAGCTACAAATTCCGATAAAAATGTTGACGCTAAAATATGATCTGGACAGGCCTTATTTAAACACTGCTTGATATCTGCAACATCTGATTTTAATTGATCGCGATAGTCTTCGCCAATAGGAAAAGCCCAGGCTCTTTCTCCAGATAATTCACTTGCCTCCATAGCATCTTTTAAAAGTTTTTTGTTGTTCGAAAAAATAGCAGATCTCGCAGTGCCAATAGAGCGCACGGCAGAGCCTGTGAGTGTCGCAAAATCAATAATGACGTCTGGTTTTAAATCTGAGGCATAACAAAGAGAGTCTGATAAAATCATGCGACCTTCTGCATCCGTGTCCACGACTTCAATACTTGTTCCATTCATTGTGACCACAACATCATTGGGTTTATATCCTGTAGGCGATACGTAATTTTCTGCAATGGCAAGTACACCATGAAGCTCATAAGGTACGCCAAGGCGAATGAGTGTTTCAAAAAGAGCAAGGGCAACGGCGGAACCTGTCATATCCCTGTGCATGGTGTACATATATCCACCAGTTTTGATATTGTTTCCACCTGTATCAAAACAAACACCTTTACCGACCAGACAAATCTTTCCTTTTGATTTATTTTTTGGTTTGTACGAAAGGTGGGCAATTCCACCTTTTGTATTTTCATCTGAACTGAGAACTGCAAGAAATGCCCCCGCTCCCATTTTTTTTAAACTGTCTTGTCCAAAAAAACGATAAATATATTTACCCTTTTGAGCTCTTTCTTGCAAAATCGACTGATATTTTTCTGGATTCAAAATATTAGACGGCATAACGGCCAGTGTTCGAACCAGATTATTGGCCTCACCCAAAAATATTCCCCTGCTTATGATCTCTTTAAAATCAGAATCTTTAATCACAGCTTCAACGACTGTTTTCTTTTTAACGTCCTTCTTTTTTTCTCCCGAATTCTCCTTTGCTTTTTTCCCATAAACAGGAGACTTCCAACTTTGCAATTTACAAAAGCTTGCGTAAAAGTCGATAAAATATCTTTGCTGCTGTTCAGATATGAGCTTGATATTCAGTTCTATATATTCTGAATCTTTTATGACAGTCAAAAGACCCTTGCGTATGGCAACTTGAATATCAAAATTTTTAATATTCTTTTTAAAAACAAGAATGGATATGTATCCACCGTTTTCTTGTTGAAATGAGTGAACCTTGTAAAGTTCGTTTTTTTTGGTCTCTTTTTGAGGCTTAAGCTTGTCTAAAATTCTTTTTTTTAGCTCTTTAGATAGCGAGTAACCCTCTAGCTCTTTTGTGTAATTTGCAATCTCATCTTCGTAGATCACATCAATAATGGAAGTGACTTTATCTTTTCCCGCTTCTGTCTTTTTTTTTAATTCAAACTCCATACTTTTCTCCTAGTTTCCATATTTCTTTTTGATGTTTTGATAAGACTCCGATAGTTCCTGATTAATTTTATCCTCAAATTCTTTGACATTGCTTTCTTCAAAGCGCTTGTACTTTGT
Organism: Bdellovibrionales bacterium; assembly: GCA_039810365.1. Taxonomy (GTDB): domain Bacteria; phylum Bdellovibrionota; class Bdellovibrionia; order Bdellovibrionales; family JAEYZS01; genus JAEYZS01. Next base: position 7,350 of record JBDHWX010000049.1, read on the forward strand.
CGTGACCGCCCTTGCCTTTTGGGGATACTGATATCGAACAATATGATACTCTTTGTTGTATCTTCTGATAATTTCTTTTCTTTCCTTAAGACTTTTGTGTATTTCGGCAATAATTTCTTGAACTTTTTCATCATCTTTTGTTTTGTTTTTTTCTTCTAAAAGTTCTTTAATATTTTTTTCAAGACTAAAGATTTGAGAATAAAGCTGCTCCATGAGGGCATCGTGTTTTGCAAACTCTCCTCCTCCTTCTTGTTTTACATCTGCCTTTTTATCCGTTTTTGCTTCCTCTTTTTTCTCTGAAGCCAAAAGAAGACTTGGCGTTGCTAAAAATATTATCCCCAAAAAAATGAAAAATGACTTTGTATACTTCATATTTGTTTCCCCTCATCTGCTCCCTGAGTGAGAGATGTCTGCTCCCATTCAATTTGAATCGGTAATGCTTTAAGGCGTGAAACAAGAATTGCTGCTTTCACAGAATTCAGGTGTGGTATTTGCAGGCGAGAATCTTTTATTTGAAGCGCCGAAATATCAATATTTAATTTTTTATCTTTTAAAATATCAAGAATTTCATTTTGTAAATCTTGAGTATCAACTTCGGTGATTTTAAGCTCATAAACTAAATCGCCCTCTCTCATTTGTGATTCTGATGATTTTGCAAACTCCTGAATCTCCTGCAATGTCTCATCCTGAAATTCAACTTTCTCCTCTTCTTGAATATCCACTGTTTGAACATCCGCATCTACTGGAATGTCCCAGCTCATCTCAGGCTCCTCAAATTTTTCGGATGTCTCTGGTTTTTCTTCTGACAATTCACCAGCAAAAGAAACTGCGGGTTCTAACGGAGCTTCGGGTGTTTCCAACGAGGCCCCTTGAACCTTTAGGCTTCCGTCAAAATCAACAAAAAGTAGCGAGTGACACTGGGGACACTCTATGAGTCCGAATGACTCGACAATTTCAGTCGAACAAATCGGACACAGACTCATTCATTGGCCCCATGACATTTTTTAAATTTTTTACCACTTCCGCAGGGACAAGGGTCATTTCTTCCAACCTTTGGGTATTGATTTTGTACAGGTGTTCTTGGAGCTGTTCGCGGAGCAGAGGCCACAATCGGTTGTGCCGCCCCTGCAAAGCCTTGAGCACTTTCATGAGACATCGACATTTGCGTAGGCCTTCTCGGCGCAAGACTACCAAAAACTTCTTCGCTGACTCCTTCGATATCTTGAGCTTCTTCTGCCTGCTCGACATATTCATGACGAACCTGGATTCTAAATAACTTTTCGAGTGCGTCTTGTCGAATAATACGATTCATCTCTTCGAATGCTAAAAAGGCTTCCTTTTTATACTCGATAAGAGGATCTTTTTGAGCCTGTGCTCTAAGATGAATCCCCTCGCGCAACAAATCAATTCTCTGTAGGTGCTCTTTCCACTTCTGATCGATAGCCTGAAGCAAAATCATTCTTTGAGCCTGTTCAAAAAAGATTCCAAGATCCTTTTTTTGCTGCTCGTACCGAGACATAACTAAATTTTTGATTCCCTCTATAAGAGCCGCTGCCGTAACCGGCTGAACAAATTGTGACTCGACACCAAACTGCTGGTTCATTGTTTTATTGAGCGATTCCAAATCCCATTCTGTGGGTCTTATTTTTTCATCTGCATAGAGATCTAAAATGTCAGACGTTGCCTCTCCCATCATCTCTTTTGTAATCTGTTCTGCAAGGTCTCCACCCTCAAGCACACGCCTTCTCATTCCATAAATTGTGGTACGCTGTTTATTCATAACATCGTCATAGTCAAGAAGATGCTTTCTGATATCAAAGTTATGGGCTTCAACCTTTTTTTGTGCGCCCTCAATGGCACGACTTACCATGGGAGCTGTGATCGGCTCATCGTCTGGAACCCGAAGCCTTGTCATAATTTTTTTAATTCGCTCACCATTAAAGACAACCATCAAGTGATCATCTAGCGACAAGTAAAACTGTGACTCTCCGGGATCTCCTTGACGACCCGAACGACCTCTTAACTGATTATCAATGCGGCGAGACTCATGTCTTTCTGTGCCCACAATGCAAAGGCCACCGGCTGCTATGACCTCTTCTTTTTCTTTTGTACATTGATCTTTATACTTTGTTAAAAGCTCTTGAAAATCAATACTCTCATCTGCTGCATGATGAACCTTTGCTAAAAATTCGTAATTCCCGCCAAGAACAATATCGGTACCTCGACCAGCCATGTTAGTTGCAATTGTCACAGCACCCTTACGGCCGGCTTGTGCTACGATTTCTGCTTCTTTTTCGTGATGTTTTGCATTTAAGACATTATGGCGTATCCCCATATTTTTTAAGTAGCGACTCAAGGCCTCAGATTTTTCAATACTCACTGTGCCCACAAGTACTGGCTGACCTTTTTCGTTTCTTTTTTGAATATCTTTTGCAATAGCCTTAAACTTTGCCTCCTCTGTTTTATAAATAATATCTTCATTATCTTTTCTGCGAATAGGCTTGTTTGTTGGAATTACGCTTACGGCAAGGTTATAAATTTTGCTAAATTCTGCGGCCTCTGTTTCTGCTGTACCCGTCATACCAGCAAGTTTTTTATACATTCTAAAATAATTTTGAAAAGTAACGGTCGCAAGAGTTTGATTCTCGTTACGTACTTTTACTTTTTCTTTGGCCTCAACTGCTTGGTGAAGGCCATCGCTCCAACGCCGTCCTTCCATAAGACGCCCAGTGAATTCATCCACAATAATGACTTCGCCATCTTTGATCATGTAGTCCACATCAAGATGATAGAGCTGATGAGCCTTAAGGGCCTGTAAAACATGGTGAAGAAAATCTACATTGTGAGGCTCATAAAGATTATCAATGCCCAGAAGCTCTTCGACCTTAGCGTTTCCTTCTTCGGTTAAAAAGGCAGTCTTTGTTTTTTCTTCGATTGTAAAATGAATGTCTTTTTTAAGACTTGGAATAATGCGATCAACAATTTGATACTTATCCGTCGAATCTTCGGCAGGCCCAGAAATAATCAGCGGCGTTCTGGCTTCGTCAATTAAAATGGAGTCACACTCATCCACAATGGCATAATGGTGGGGTCTTTGAACGTAGTCTTTGAGATCAAACTTCATGTTATCGCGAAGGTAATCAAAGCCAAATTCGTTATTCGTTCCGTAGGTAATATCAGAATTATAAGAAACGCGTCTTTGCTGATCGTTGAGTTCATTAACAATAATGCCAACACTTAAACCGAGCCATTTGTAAAC
>JBDHWX010000050.1:0-10519 GCA_039810365.1 Bdellovibrionales bacterium
TGGAAAGAGGCGGTTTTAGAATGTTGGAGGCATCAAGGGCCCCGCCTGTAGTTCCACCAGCTCCGATGATAGTGTGAATTTCATCGATAAAGAGAATAGAGTGGGGTTGGTTTTCGAGTTCTTTGATAAGAAGTTTTAGGCGCTCTTCAAATTCACCGCGAAATTTTGTGCCAGCCAAAAGAGCTCCCATATCCAGAGAGTAAATGATAGCCTCTTTTAAAAATTTGGGAACTTCACCTTTTATAATCTTTAGAGCAAGCCCTTCGACAATAGCCGTTTTACCAACACCAGGATCACCTACGAGAAGAGGATTGTTTTTTGTTTTGCGTACGAGCGTTTGGATCATTTTATCTACAATTTTATCTCGTCCAACAAGATTTTCGATGAGTTGTTTTCTGGCCTTTTCGTTGAGATTGATTGTAAATTTTTTGAGGGCGGGTTCGTGACCTTCGTATTGACCTTCGCGAACTTCAACTGCTATCTGGCCATCAGAATCTTTCTTAACTCCATGTGAAAGGTATTGGATGACATCAAAGCGTGAGAGATTTTGTTTTTGAAGTAAGTAGGTAGCGTGAGATTCTTTTTCATCAAAGATAGCAATAAGAATATTCTCAGGCTCTACAAATTGCTGCCCGGAGCTTTGAACTTGAATAATAGCTCTTTGTAAAACACGCTGAATAGCAATTGTAAGCTGCGGGATGGCTCTTTTTGTTGTGAGTGAGGTTTGATGAGATTGAGGTTGTTTTGGTACAAGTTGATCCAGATGGTTTTTCAGTTCATTTTTAAGTAGGCTCACATCAACCTGACAGCTTTCAAACATTTTAATACACTGCGGATCGTCTGCTATAGCAAGTAAGATATGTTCGAGTGTTACAAATTCATGCTGCCAAGCTGCAGCCATATTGATGGAATTTTCGATAACTTTTTGTGTACGTCCTGTTAGCATATAAATCCCTCTTTATTCTTTCTCGATTACGGATTTGAGAGGATGCTGGTTTTCTTTTGCAAAGGTATTCACTTGGGCAGATTTCATTTCTGCAATTTCAAAGGGATAGACCCCGGCAACCCCTGATCCTTCATTGTGAACCTTCATCATAATTTCAGTTGCCTCCTGATCTGATTTACCAAAAAAGGTCTTTAAAATAAAAATCACAAAATCCATGGGGGTGAAGTCATCGTTAAGAAGGACAACCTTGTAAAGAGAAGGACGTTGAACCTTTTCTGCAAGGTCTAATCCACCTTCAATGTCTTCTTGCGTTCTATTCTTGCTCATACTCTTTTATTCTACACGATAAATCGAGATATTCCAAAACTAGAACGTCCCAAAAGAAAGATGGAAACGACCAGCCGATTCGTCAAGGTCTCGATTACGTTCTAATTTAAAGCCATATTCTAAGCTTAAAGGGCCAACAGGTGTTTGATAGCGAAAACCAACGCCTGCGCTATCGCGATAAGGATATTTGAACTCGTTTCCGCGATTATAAACTAGACCTCCGTCATAGAAAAAAACAGATTCAAATTGTTTGTATAGTGGGACTCGAAACTCTGTTTTAACAAGATAATAGTAACTGTTATCTGTCACGTTAACGGCATTGCCATTTTTGTCAAGTGTACCAGGGACTTCGTTGGGTGCATATCCACGCAAAGTATCACGGCCTCCGAGTTTAAAGGTTTTAATGTCGGGGACAGAACTGCCCACCTTATCGGGAGATCGCACAGTGCGAATTTGCTCTGTATTTTTTAGATAGCCACCACCTAATTGAGTTGCCCACACGGTATCAAGTAGGCGAATGGGAACGTAAGTGTTGATTTGGGCTGTGTTTCTTAAGTAGTGAACACCATGAGATGAGGCAAGATCGGGATGCGAATATTCAATAGCAAGGCGCATGTAGTAACCTTTGCGAGTAACAAAAGGGTGATCGCGTTTGTCGAACTCAAAGATGGGGCCGATACTACCAATGTTGACTCTTTCTATAGGTTTATGTGGGCTGAGATAATATTCGTTGTTAGTTGAAAGGGCGTAGAGTACCCACGTTAACTTAAAGGCTCTTGTAAAATCTTTTTCGATTAAGAAATTAGCAGAGTTGCTTTCCAAAATACGAACTCCTTCAGTTTCTCTTGAAATGACTTCACGTGAGTTAATCAGAGTGACGCGCCCCTGGACACGTTTGTAAAAGAGGATTGGTTCAAGATAGCCAAGAGTTAAAGTGTGATCTATGAAATTGATATCAGCCACACGGTCAAGCTCAAGTCGGGCTGACATCCCTCGAGCGGTCCCACCGATATTATTATATCCAACACCAGCATAACCACGAATTGTAAAATTAAATTCCGTATTGACTCCCAGACCAATGTTAAAGAGGCCAGGATTTCTTTCTGAAATACGGATAAGAACTGTACGCTTTTCGATATTCGTACCTTTTTCAAGAGTTGAGATGTCCACCTGAGAAAACAAGCCCGTTTTTTGTAGGTGATACTGAGAGTCACTTATTTTTTGAGGAGTTAAGACGTCACCAATGTCAAATTCGAGCTCGTTGAGAATGACATATTCTTTTGTTTTCTGGTTTCCCTCAACAACAATTTTTTGAACATAAATCTTAGGGCCTTCGTAAATTTCATAAATAATATCAGCAGAGGTATTGTCTGAGGAATACTTAATGAGTTTTGTTAAGTCTGATTTCATTTCCATGTCCAAATAACCTTGGGAATGATAGAAATTAGAAATCTTCTGTGTACTTGTCTCAACAGATTTTAGGTTTAATGGCGCTGACTCCTGAAGGTCAATGAGATTTTTAAGTTGATCGGCAGAAAACGCTTTGACTCCTGGAAACTGCACGCTTCGAATCGTTGTTTGTGGTCCTTCGTCTAAGAATAATTCAATTTCTGCTTCTTTTTGATCTTTAGAAAAATTGGTTTGTACAGAAAGAAATTTTGTTTTTAAAAAACCACGATCCTGAAACCATTCAATCATGGCATCTTGGGCTATCTGAACACGCTCTAAATCATAGATGGAAGAGTTATAAAATTCTTTAAATATTTTTGTATAAAAAGAAGGATCTCGAGAAAGTTTCCCTTTAAATATTATTTTTTTAACATAGGATCTTTGACCTTCTTGAATTGTAAAATAAGATTTTCTTAAGAAAGATTGCCTCTGATTGACTTCACGATACTTGATGCTAATGTGTGCAAAGCCGTAGCTACGATAAATTTTTTCTAATTTTGATGCGATTTCTGCAGTAGGATTGGACCCGAACTGCACTCTGGAGTCCATATCCAGTTTGCTTGTTAATTCAGAATCAGAAAAGTATTTGTTTCCATCAAAGAAAAAAAGATATTGAGATGTATTCTCTAAAGTGTAGGTGACATAGGCTTCTGTTTTTTCTGTATTGTATTCAAAAAGAGGTCCCTGTATGGATCCACTTAAGATTCTATTTTCAATAAAAAATTCTTTGACTCGATTTTCGATATCCAGAATTGCCTCTTCTGTAAGAGGTTTGTTTAAAAAGCTTTTTGTTTTTTTTAAGATATCAGATTTAAGATCGTCATAATTTGTTAGGAAATCTATTTTTTTAATGAGACATGGTGTATTTTCTTGAATCAAAATATTGACGTATACTTTATTGTCTGAAATGACCTGAGGCTCGATGCTGACTTCGGCATTAAAATAGCCACGTTTACCATAAAGTTCTTTTATACGTTGTGCACCTTCATAGATATTCTGAAAAATAAATTTTTCACCAACAGAAATGCCAAAGGCATTTATGATATCAGATTCGCTAATACGATTTTCGCCTGTTATGCGGATGTTGGTAATGGTTTTAAATGATGTTCCAATAATATGAAACAGACCTTTTGTTTCGATGATCTTGAGGGTTTCAAATTCTCCCGTGCCATAAAGAATAGAGAGAATTTTGTCTATATTCTCTGGTGTTGGTTGTGAATCAAAAAGTTCTGGATAGGCTTTACTTATTGGAGAAACAATTTTAGGAGGTAATTTTGAAATATCATATAGTGATTCCTTTGCGTGAGTGGCAATTGAGAATGCAAGTAGTATTAAAATTGTTAAAAATAATCTTTTTTTCATTTAAACTCAAATTTGTATTCTAGATCAAGACCTAGGAAATCGGAAGTTTTTGTTTTATCGTTTATGTTTGTTGTGCTTTGATTGGTTTGATTTGCTGTTGAGGTTTCTTGTCCCACCCAGCTACCAATAAGAGAGAGATTGCGATTGAATTGGTATTCGACCTTGACGTCTTGAGTTGTGAGGTCTCCAAAAGTTCTGCTTGTGCTGGTTTGGATTTTAGGCGTCCATTGTTTAGAGAGAGTTATTTTGGGTGAAGTAGAATTTGTGACTTGATCATAAGATGTTGAGACTTTTACCTGAACCCCTGTTTTATTTTGTAGGTCTCTACCAAATTTATTTTTTGTTAGAAGAGAAGCTCCAACACCATAGGATTGTTTTGTAATTTGAGATTCACCAAATTGATTTTGATTATTGCCTGTAAATGTAGATTCTCCACTCATGCCAAGAGCCAAAAGAGAAATAATCTCTTTTTCGTCAAGCGGTGGCGAGCTTGTAAGATTAATAGAATACTTATCAGCTTTTCCCTGGATCAACATATTGACGTCATAGTGCTGTATGCGATTGGAGCTAACACTTTCTGCGGTCGTATTGGCGGTTAAATAAATTTCTGGGTTTATTTTATTGGGATCGTTAAACTTTAGATCTCCTGTATCAATTTCGAACTCAGTATCATTAAAAAATATTTTTCCATTTCTTTGCAGTTGAACTTGTCCCAAAAAGATGGGTTGAGCCACGGGACCTTTCATCTGTAGGCGACCGTAGGCTTTGGATTCTATAATATCATTTTTAATATCAACGCCGTGATTAAATATCAAATCGATATCAACAAGAAGCAATTCACTATTTTTTTTAGTTAAAGATCCAGGTAAAAGTTGTTGCCTAGCAAATTTTGATTGAGAGCCACCTTCATCGTCGAATTGTTTGGACACGAGACCACTTTGAATAAAGTATGTTCCCTGTAATGTATAGGGAAACCAGTTCCCAAAGAGATGAAAATCACCGGATCCCTTTGAAAGAAAACCCTTTGGAATTTGTAACGTCAGATTTTGGAATTGACCTGAAATATCTGTCTTAAGTTTATCAGTACCGTTAACTTCAATTATTCCACTACCATTGAGTTTGCCACCAGCAAAATCAGATGAAATTTTGTTTACCAAAATCTTTTTATCGTTAAAAAGAAGATCTGCTTGGATATTTTCAAAGGAGTGAGGAAGAGCATCAGTGCGTATAATTCCCTGATTTAAAAAGCCAGAACCACCAATGCTCCAGTTGTTTTGATCTAATTCTACTTTTGTTGTAATGGCAAGTCCACCTTGAAGATCATCTAAAAATGGGGTGAGAAATGATAATAATCCAATGTCGACTTTTCCGTTGAGAGTGAGGCTAATCGGTGCGGATGCACCTCGACTATTTGAGATCTCAAGGGATGTATTATCGCCTATAAACTCTGCTCTATCCATCTTGGCTTGGCCTGATGTAAAAATAATTTCACTAGGGTTGTGTAATGAGAGTTGTTTTATTCCACGCTGTATAGAAAGTTCGTTAATAAGGATATGACCATTTGATTTCCAAAAACCATTAGAACTTGAACGAAGCTCAATTTTAGAAGAAAGACTTGTTGAAAATTCTTGAGCACGACTCTTTGAGGTAATGAGATAGAGTAGAGGAACAAAATCCCATTTGTCGATATTCGCCTGAATGTAAAACGGAGCTTCGTCTGATAATGGTATAATAAAGTTCCCAACAATTTTTTTTCCTAAAAGTTCACCGCTGCCCTCAATTGTGTTTTTTCCAAAAGAGACTGTAAACTGAGAGTCATTTACTTTCTCTTGAGCGATTTTTGTTTTTGATATCTTTGCCTTCAGAAGAGACTTTGGGCTTAAGATATCTTCTGTTAAATAAAACTCAAAGTTGAGTTCACCATCAATATCGATACCAGATTTTGTAATAGAATTTAGACTATGGAGAGAAAAATTAGTTCCTTGCCACTTTGTTTTAATTTTTCCACTGGGCTCTGCTGTTCCAGAGAGTGCAAGATGCCCGCCTGATTTGTTCAAAAAAGCTTTATCAGCAACGACATGACCCTTTGTAGATGTGACATTGAATACGGCTTCATCAAAGGGCTCGCCCGCAATATTCCCATTAAGAAATCGAGATTGCAAATTGTAAGAAAGATGATTGAATTCAAGAGGACCGCTAAATGTTGCCTCGGCTGTACCACTTCCGTAGGCTTCAAAAGGTAATGGCGCAATAAGAGCAAACGCTTTTTGTAGGTCGGTTAACTCGAGGTATCCTGACTTAAAATTTCCATCAATGGTATTGTTGTTAAAGTGTACGCTGAGATCACCGAGATACTTGCTTGATTTTAAAAATCCTTTAATTTGGGAAATTTTTAAAGTTTCAGATTTGTAGAAGATGTGTGTAGAAAAACGGCCGGCATAATATTTTTTGATAAAGAATTCTCCAAATTCAGTAGAGATATCAAAAATAGCTTTATTGCTATCTCCCTGGGTAGAACCTTTGAGGTTGCTTGCTGTTCCCTGAAGTTCAAGATTTGCAATTTCGACATCTTGCAAATCAAGAATTGGTGCTGCATAGTCAAAGCGAAAACCCTTTTCGTAATGAACATAGCCAGAAGCGTGACCTGCTGATTTTTGTCCAAGAGAGATGTCTCCGTCAAGATTGACTTGCTTTGATGTGACTTCAATTGCTCCCTTAACGATCCCATTTTTGGCGTTTACAATATCTTTGTCAGCATTGTAAACGCGTAAATTTTCAATGGCGAGACTTCCTGCGCATTTTAAAAATGAACTTCCTTTGATTTGACCTGAGCAGGGCATTTGGGTGGAGGCTTCAAGCTTAACACCAACTTCACCAAGTCCAATATTTCTTAAGACTTCTTGCAGTTGAATGTGATCCATAGAGAGATCTGCTTTGTAGTCGTAATGATCCTTGAGTTGCAGTTGGATATTTTGTATTTGTAGTTTTCCCATTGAGTTTTGAATTTGTAAAAGAGGTGATTGCAGAACATCATTTTTGTAAGTCACATGACCGCTAGCTTGTCCAACGGTATATTGATCTATCTGAACATCATGAAGTGAAAACTTTGTTTCGGCCTCCAAAGTTTCTTGTGGTTGCTTTTTAATAATCGTCTGAGCATCAATAGTACCTTTAAGATTGGGTAATGTTGCATTTTTTAAAAATGGTAAGATTTCTTTTTGTAATTGGTTGAGTTGAAAATGTGTTTTCACTTTGAGGTTTACTTTGTCAAACTTAATGTCAGAGAGAGGGGTTTGGGTGTATCCACCAAGTAATATGTAGGAACTACCTTTTTTAATTTTTAAAGCTGAGATCAAAATTTGATCGTCTTGAACAAGAATCCGACTACCAACAGAAACATCAGCCGGGATGTCTGCGATTTTAGAATCATATACTGTGAGTTGAGGTATGATAAAAGATATCAGGGCTGAGGCTTTTTGATTTTCAATTTCTAAAGAGAAGTTTCTTAATTTTATTTCGGGAATTCTTTCTTGAGCTGGGATTGTGAGAGACATTCGATGAATAACAAATGAGTTAAGAGGTACCCTGAGGATTGATTGCAGGCTAAAGTGAGATTTTTCTTTTTCTGGAGACCCAAGTTTTTGAATGGCTGCAATGTCTTTGATTGTTATATTGGGCTCCACAATTTCAATTTTAGAAAACTGAAACAGTCCTGTAAAAAAACTAAACGGATTGAGTGAAAAGCGAAGTTCTTTAATAAACGCATCATCAAGGACGGATGAAAGTTCTTTTTGTGGTGTCAGGCGTAGATTTTGAAAACTGATTCCGATCGGGAAGAGGTTAAAGTCTATGTTGGACATCATTACTTTAACAGGAGTTTTTTCTTGTGACAATGTTGCGATTCTTTCTATAGCCCAAAGCTTAAATGCTGGCAAATGGTAAGAGTAAAAGAAGCCCAACACACCAGAGAAAGCCGCAAGAAGAAAATATTTGAGAATTCTTTTTTTCAAATCGAATTTCTCCAGTCTTGCAAGAGGATGCGCGCTTTTTGATTTTTTGGTTGAACCTTTAAAACTTTTTCTAAAATTTGTATGGCCTTTTCTTTTTGATCAAGTCCGTAAAGGGCTTGGGCCCTTAAGATAAGGGTTGCCGATAAAGTTTGCGGGTGCTGAAAATATTTTTTCTCTATTTCGAGGCTTTCGCTTAGGGCCGTTAAATAATCTTGGGAACGAATAAGAAGTTCCATTTTTAGCCAATCTTTTTCTAAAGAGTCTGGGGCATGTTGTAGACACATAAGAGCCTCTTTATAGGCTTCGATATGTGCAAATAAGATTGCACAGTCATAGGCCATAAGAGAACTTTTTTTGGCAAGTTTTTCTGCTGAGTTAAAAAGAGATTTGATTTCTTTTGAAAAGTCGTATGAGGCTATCCAGTCGGACTCTCCAAGGCCTTCACGTTCCTTTTTTCTTAATAATTTTTTAATTTTGGCCAGTTCAACATCGTCTTTGATATTTTGAATGTCGGGGTCGTTTGGAAGTATTCTTTCGAGCTCTTGAGATGTTTTTTCTATACCCACCTCAATATCGTCATGAATGGCTCGCTGTAGTTTATTAAGGAGTTCTTGCTTTTGGGATGAAAAATGATTTTTTTCTTCTTCTAATAATTGGGAATATGCTTTTTTAAGTCGTTCGTATGAAAAAGCAAAGTTTCTATTTTGTAGGAGTTCGTGAAGATTGCTTTGTTCCTTTGCACCCGCAAAAATGAAATCGATCATTTCATCAGAAAGAGGGGTGTTCGTTTTATTAAGAAACTCAAAGAGGGGGGTCCATGAAATATATTTATTTTGCGATAAAAGTCTCAGGTAATGATCTTTAAGGGTTGGTAAAAATCCTGCATTGATTAAAAAATTTCCAACAATGACTTGGTCTTCTGGAGAAAGCTCACCACGCAGCCATCTTTTTAAAAGTTCATCAGCAGCAAGTGGGGCATCTCTTTGTGATAAAAGTTTGTGAATTTCGAGTTCAATCTGTGATGACAATCAAGACTCCGCGATGAGATGTGTTAACTTTTTTAATTATATGAAAAAATTAAGCTTTTGTAAAAAATCAGTGGTGCTAATCCAGACCTATTAGTAGGAACAATTTTACCTACATTTTATTTTTAATTTTTGTCATAAAAATTCAAAAAATAGCATTAGGCTTTCAATTTTTGTGATACGCAAAAAAACACGTACGTGAAAAATTTAAAAAGGTCTTGCTTTAGAGTATATACGTAAAGCAAGTCGTGACCAAAGTTTAAAAAATCTGGACTTTTAGCTATTATCTTTTGAAAGGTATTCACCTGTTCTGGTATCGATTTTGAGTTTGTCACCAACACTAATATGAAGTGGAACTTGAATGACATAACCAGTTTCAACAGTTGCAGGTTTAAATGTATTGGTTGCAGTGTTTCCTTTAAAACCGGGTTCAGTTGTAATCACTGTCATGGTGACAGTATTGGGGATATCAACTCCAATAGGTTTTCCATTAAAAAATAAAAGTGTACAGGGAAGATTTTCTATTAAGAAGTTTTTAGATTCTGCCATGTCATGTTCAAAAAGGGTGACTTGTTCAAAAGTACTTTCATTCATAAAGTGATATCCAGAATCATCTTTATATAAAAAATTGGCTGATGTTGCCATGACATCTGGAACTTCAAATTTTTCTCCAGACTTAATTGTTTTTTCTAGATTTTGTCCCGTGATCATGTTTCGCAGCTTCGTGCGTGTAAATTGGTTTCCTTTTCCAGGTTTAACGTGTTGGAAATCAGTAATAACATAAGGCTGTCCTTCAATAAGAAGTTTTGCACCCTTTTTAAAGTCGCTTGTTTCGATCATGAAAATCTCCATTTAGAAAAATTATCTTTTAGAATCTATTTTTTGGAGGAGATTTCTAAGTATGTCAATTCTTTGTGCTTTTGATGAAGGTTTTTTTATAATGGCCCCTTGAGGAGAGCTTAATTCGTGGGCCTCATCGATGCGTGATTGTATAAATTTTTTTCTTTTTGTGATTTCAGGATGTACCCCCAGGGAGTTTTCTGCTGAATTCAGTGTTTCAAGAGCCCGATCCAGATCAAGCCTGCTTATAAAAGCATCAGCTAAGGAAAGGATTCTTTCGATATGACGTTCTTTGTAGGTAGCTGAATTGACATTAATATTTTCCTCTAGGTGAGTTTTTTTTAAATTTCTCAAAGGCGCCATTTCTGATCTAAGGGGCCTCATCTCAAAAATTTCGTCGTCGTATTCGTCGGCAGTGATGCTTTCAAGTTTTTTAACATGGCTTTGGGCAAGCGCGTCATTTGGATTTAAAAAAAGCACCATTTTATAAGCACGAAGAGCCTTTTTGGTATCACGGATATTGAGGTAACAATCAGCAAGCAGTTTATGGGCAAGAAGGT
>JBDHWX010000051.1:0-10359 GCA_039810365.1 Bdellovibrionales bacterium
ATGAAATCCCAGATGGCAGTGAGGCAGCTGTTTTTATTCATCCCACTGCTATTACAGAAAAAGAGAAACAAGATTTAAAACCTATTTCTGGTCAACAGTCACAGATACCAGTATTGAGCCCACAAAAACCTGCCACTGCAACACCAACTCCTCGTGCAACAACACAACCTGAGGGTTTTGCGCAAACACAAAAAGTGGATTTAAATGGAATTGATATACAAGTTTTTCCATATACTCTTGGTGGTCGATACTTAGGACAAGCGCAGGGGTGCTATGCTGCTAGTCTTTGCAATGGCGTTAAGACGTTAAGTTACCTTGCTTCTTCCACAGAAGTTATAGCAGGGCGCAAAGAAGGGGTAAAAGAGGGCGCTTCTCTTGTTTCTCCTGAGAGTTATTCAGAATATTATTTTGGTAGCGGTCTTACGGTTCGACATCTTGAAATTGCAAGTCAAAGATTTCAGGTTCAGTATCCCAATGAAAAAATAGTAGTCACGGCTATTTCTCAGGAGGTAGGAGGAGATCGCCGTTGTGGTTTCACCCTAGAAGATGAAAGAGCCGCTAAAGCAAAGGGGATAAAATGTGTTCATTCTTCACACCGAAATGGTCTTGATATTGATGTGAGCATTCCTAAAACAGCTAACGGTAGCATTGATTATAAAAAGTTTTCTGATCTTGTAAAAGTTTTCAACGCTGATAATGTCACAGATCGTTTTTTCTTGGATGAGGACATTACAAAAAAATTATGTCCTTATATGAAGGATCCAGAGGGTCAGCGTGCCTTAAAGAAAATATTCTTTTGGCCGGGGCATGAAAATCATTTGCACGTACGAGAAAAATGTACCATGCATAATCCCTTTTGTTTTCCAGTTAATTACAGAGAAAAAGAAAACAACATCCGTTGCTAGTTTTGGATTATTCATGATGTTTAGGCATAAAAAGTCTTTTCATCAATTGTAGTGACCATTCTCGAAAGCGATCAATATAAATAAATGCTGCCGGCACAATCACCAAAGTCAAAAGAGTTGAACTGATAAGTCCTCCAATAATCGCAATTCCCATGCTGGTTCGTTGTTTGGACGCTTCATTGAGTCCAATTGCAAGAGGGATGGTTCCTGCAATAAGTGCAATGGTGGTCATCATAATGGGGCGAAGTCTGGTGCGTCCTGCAAGGGCAAGGGCCTGGGCACGAGTTTTTCCTTCTCGTATTAATTGATTTGTGTAATCGATAAGAAGAATAGAGTTTTTGGTTGAAACGCCCAAAAGCATAATAATTCCAATCCACGAAAAGATATTAAGAGATTCTCTTGTGAGGGCGAGTGTAAAGAAGGATCCACAAATTGCCAGTGGTAAAGCCAGCATAATGGTAAAAGGTGTAATAAAAGATTCGTAGAGACTTGCAAGTACAAAATAAATAAAAAGAATACCAAGTCCCATGGCCATAGCCATATTTTGTCCAAGTTCTTGGAAGTTTTCGGCTTGCCCGATAAAAACAAAGCCAACTCCTTCTGGGAGTTTGGTATCAGAATCTTCTTTTAACATTCTTGTGACGTCACTTAAGACATCTGCAAAACCAGCTCCCGGTGCAAGATCTGCATTGACCTGAACGTAGCGAGTCCTATCCATGCGAGTGATTTTGGAAGGGCCTGTTGTTTCAAAGGCCGTTGCTACGCGATTTAGGGGTATAAGTCGACCATTAGTATTGGGGATGCGAGTTTCGTTAAAATATTTTTTAAGATCACGTTGGTCGTCTTCAAGGCGCACTCGTATGTCGTATTCACGATCATTTTGTCTAAACTTGACAGGTGTGGCGCCGTCAATAAGTGTTCTGAGTTCAAGGCCCGCAATAGCTGTTGAGATTCCAAGCTGCTCTTGTTTGGTTTTATCAAACTGAACCTGAAACTCTGGCTTGCCTGGTCTAAAATTAATATCTACATCGGTGAGGCCAGGATATTTTTTTAATTTCTCTAGAAGCTTAAGGCCTGATTCTTCAATAGCCTTCTGATTGCTTCCAACAATATTCACGTTAAAGGGTCTTAGGCCACCACCAACGGCATCAAAGTCTTTTACAGCAGGTGTGGCAAAAGCAAATTCCTTAAGTTGATTTCTGATTTTCTCTTTTACGCCCGAGGTATTAAGCTTGCGATTTTTATAAGACACAAGTTTGACATAGGCTTCTGATTTTGAGGCCTCGCCATCAGCGTTTCCAACAGTTGTTGCAACAATGGCAACTTCTGGATTTTGTCGAATCACTTTGTCGACCTGCAGAGCAACGTCTGTCATTTTATCAATACTGGTTCCAGGTTGAAGATTGAGACTGACCATAAATTCGCCGGCATCTTGAGGCGGCAAAAATGTTTTTGTAATAAACTTAGAAGAAAAAATACTGAGTATAAAAATTAAAAATCCGGCTCCTAGAGTCTTAAGAGGATGTTCAATAACAACGTGGATTGTTTTTTCATAAAGATCTTCGAGATAATCATGAAACTTATTAAAGGGTTCTAGAATTTTTTTATAAACAAATCCCTTCTTGTGAGAGTGGTCCGCCGTTGTTGCAAGGTAGGCCGAAAGCATGGGGGCAATGGTCATGGCATCAAATAACGAGATGAGCATGGCAAAACAAACAGTTAAACCAAATTCTTTAAAGAACTGGCCAACAACTCCGTGTAGAAAACCAACGGGACCAAAAACAGCAATAATAGTAAATGTTGTGGCAATAACGGCAAGGCGAACTTCGCCTGTTCCCTCTAGGGCAGCTTGGACGGCAGGTTTGCCCATTTCCAAATGTCGAAAAATATTTTCTCTGACCACAATAGCGTCATCTATGAGGAGTCCAACAGCTAGGGTGAGGGCAAGTAGGCTCATAATATTGATAGAAAAACCAGCCAGAGCCATTAAAATAAAACCACCAATAAGCGAATCGGGGAGTGCAAGCGAAGTTATAAGAGTTGATCTACCGCTTGCCAAAAATAAGTAAACAACAAAAATGGCAAGAAAAATACCAATGATAATAGTTTCTGATACGTCTTCAAGGTTTGCGCGAATCCATTGTCCACCGTCACGGATAAGAGTCATTTTTGAGTCCTGATAATTTTTTTCTAGTTCAGCGTTGATTGTTTGAACTCTTTTTTTCAACGCATCGACGACAGCAACGGTATTTGCCCCAGATTGTTTAAAGGCATAAATGAATAATGACTTTTTTCCATCAACAAAAGATCTTGAGGTTTCATCAACAAGGCTGTCTGTTACGGTTCCAAGTTTATCAACAGTAATCGGGACATCGTTGCCATAAAAATTAACAACAACATTTTTGATATCATCAATTTTTGTAAACTCCCCCATGGATCTATATACGAGTTCCTGCTTGTGGTCCCACGTTTTACCAAGAGGAATATTTTGACCACTGGCCTGGATTTTTTGAGAGACCTGTGTTGCAGAAATATCGTATTGGTCAAGCTTGTTGCGATCAAGGCTTACGTGTATTTCTCTTTTTTTTCCGCCAAAGATAGAAATTTGCCCAACTTGATTGACCTGTTCGAGTTTGGGTTTAATGACCTGATCTGCAAGATCAAAAATTTCTTGTTCGGAAAGTCCCGGGGCCTCAAGAGATAAAATAAGAATGGGTTGATCAGCCGGATCCACACGCTTAATCATGGGCTCGTCAATATCATCAGGCAGATTCTTTTTTGCGCGTGTGACGGCGTCTCGCACTTGATTTTCTGCATACTTAATATCGACATCAAGATTAAATTCAGCCACGACAACGCCGACATTTTCCTGAGCAATGGCCGTGAGCCGCTTAATGCCAGCAATGGTACTCATTTCTTCTTCGATTGGCTTTGCAATGAGAGTTTCGATTTCAGAAGGGGCTGCTCCTTTATAGGGAACGCTTACCACCACGACAGGGAATGTGACGTTAGGAAAAAGATCTACGGGGAGTCTTGACATCATGATCATGCCAGTAACAAGCATAAGGATTAAAACACTGGTAATAAAAACGGGTCGTTTAATTGAAAGTTCAGCTAAATTCATATTATTCCTCGCGATACTGCTGCATTTGCGTGATGAGTCCACTTAAAGAAGATTCAATTTGAATACGATTTAATTCGGCATCTAGATAATCTTGTTCAAACTGTAGCACTTGAAAAAAAGTGGTGCGCCCTCTTTGATGTTTGCGCCGCTCTTCTTCAATCTTAAGGCGTTGAGATTCTTCTGTAATCTTTGCTAACTTTAGCTTTGTATAACCATTTTTAATTTTGGCATTAAGGTCATCAAAGTCACGAATTTGTTCTTGAAGCTTACGTTTAAAATCTAGATCTGCAGCATAGGCTTCTTTTTCATAACCGTCTCTCACGTGATAAGATTTTCCTATGGCAAGAGGCATAGAAAAACGTATGCCAATAGAATAGGATGGATAGTCACTTTTTGTAGATTCATCACGCGCTTTTGCAAGGTCGGTATCAAGACCATTTCTTGCATACATTCCGACAACATCAAGAGTGGGCTTGTTTTTTTCTTTGCCCAAAATAGCATTTGCACGAGCGACCTCGGATTGTTTTTGTAAGGCGCGCACATCGTCTCGCCATTTCTTATCTGAGAACTTCATATCTTGAAGCAATGGGAGTTCGGGTTGCGTTAAGGTTTCTGCTACATGATTTGAATCTTCTCCGCGAAGAGAATTGAAGGCGCGAGATGCCGAGTCGAGTTCTTGTTCTGCCATGGTGAGTTCTAGCTGTCGAGAATCATAAACCGCCTTAGTTTGTAAATAATCTGATTTTTCACCAAGTCCCTGATCATATCTTTTTTTAGCCCAATTCATAAGTTTTGTTGCAACCAGAAGACTTTCTTTAACAGCAGAAATTGTTTGTTGCGTGTAGAAGAGTCGGTAATAAGCACCTTGTGCTTCTAGGAGAACTCCTAATTTTTTAGCTCTTTGACCATAATAACTTGCAAGAGCAGAGGCATTGGCAAGATTTTTCATAGCGCGAACTTGACTGCCAAAACCGTTCTTCCAAAGAGATTGGCTGAGGCTAATAGAGGGTTGTGCTGTATAATAGTGTGGATAAGGAACAAAAGAGGGGCTGACGGGACCATCTGTCATAATGTGATTTTGTCCATAAGATAGCTTTGCAGAAAGTCCAAAGGGTGTTTGCTCTGTTATAAAAATAGAGACATCGTTTTTTTTACGGCTATCGCCGTTCATTTGCGGTAAAAAGGTATCACTTTTGTCAACGCCACGATTGGCTTCAACACCAAGGACAGGAAGAATCAAAAGAGTTCCCTCGGTGCTCCTTAATAAAGCACCTTCTGTTGCTTCGGAACTCGCTTTGTAGGCAGGATTGTTTTTTGTAACACTTTCGACATAGGTATTCATGGAAATTTTATTTTGCGCAAAAAGATGCAGACAGAAGAAGAATGTTAACAAGAAGAATATTGTTTTCATAGTTGAGAGTCCTTTGATGTTTCTAGTTATGGTTTTTTTTGAGCCACTCCGTTAAAGAAAATGTCAAGAGATGTATTGATAAAATTTTCTCTTTCTTTGGGGTCATAAAGGCTTACGCCATAAAGTTTTTTTCGCAAATTATTGGTGCGAAGTGCATTTTGAATGCCTCCAATAAAAAATAGAGAAACGGCTCTTGGATCAAGATCTTGTCGTATATAGCCTTGTTTTTGACCCTCTTTAAAAAAATTAACAAAGTATTCAAATAATTTTGCGATGGTCTTTTTGAAAACATCAAGAGTTGCGGGATTTTCCATTTCGGCATCTCGACGGATAATGCAAACAGAATCAGGTTGTTCAAGTTCGCTGCGAATCATTTCTTCGATAAAGATTTTAAGACGTAGGCGAAAATCTTCTTGAGATGTAGGAGACAAGACGTAGGTCTCAAAAAATTTAATTTTTTCTTTTAAAAAGCTGTCAAGACAAGCGCTATAAAGGTTTTCTTTTCCTCCAAAGTGATAACTAATAAGACTAATGTTCACTCCTGCGTGATCTGCAATATTTTTAACACTTGTTCCGGCGTATCCATTTTTAGCAAAAAGGTGTCTGGCCGAATCCATAAGCAGATTCTTTGTGTCTTCAGTACCTCGTTGAAGAGTAGATTCCATCATAAAATATCCCCCTAAATACGCTGTTGCTAGACAAAGGATTGCAACTGCATATTTATTTTATAACAAATATTTGAATAGTTCAAATGATTATTTGAATCCTTATGCGGATTATTTTTAAACTGCTTTACGGCTATGGGGTCCAATATTTGTAATCTAGCAAAAGACCGTCTGTTAGATTCACATTAAGAACGTTCACCTGCTTTATTTTAAGAGCCTGCATATAACCTAGAACAAGGGCCAGGTTTGTAATTTCAGTATCGGCATATTTTTGATCGAGAATTTCTTCGTCTCGTAAGCCAATACTTTTTTGAAGAGTTTTTTCTAATTCATCAATGGTGTAAGAGGAGCTCCGGCCGGAAGGATCTATTTGTTTTATGACGCTGTAATAATGAACACCACCAATACCAATAATGTTGGGTTGAGTTAAAAGGAAGTTGCGAATCTCACCTTTTACAGTTTTTGTTGCAACGTCGCGTGCATGTTGAACGGCCAATTTAATTTGATAAGAATTCATAGGGTTGGGGCTCTTGGCGTGTTTTTTTAAAATATATTTCAGTACATAATCTTTAAAATAGGCTGATGCGAGCTTTCCTTTATAAGTATAAATTTTATTTTTACCAGCATAGTGAATCATCTGCTGGCTTCCGCCACCAATATCCCAGATTAGAGTATTTTCTGGGTTGAGACTGAGGCTTTGAGAGGCAGCATAAAAACCAATAACGGCTTCTTCTTCTTGGGTGATAATTTGTGCGTTGATTTGCAGATCAAGATTTAATTTTTCAATAAAAGGCTTGGCATTTTTGGCACTTCGAAAAGCTGCTGTTGCAACAGCAACATACTCTTGTACTTTGAGAGTATCTCCTTCGGCCTTTAATTTTTTTAAGACCTCTTCTCCCTGATTTTGTATTGAGACCGAAAAGGCTTCGTGGTTTTGCAAAAGATCTCCTTTGTAATCCACTTTTTCTTCTCTTTCTAAAAGAATAGCCGATACCCGATTTTGACATTGGTCAACTTTTGCCACCTTAAGCCTTGTTGATCCTGAACCAATATCAAAAACGCCACGAATAACAAGACAGTCCTTGGCTGCAGTGGTAGGGGAAGAGGGCTTAGAGAAAGGCTTGCTTATGGTTGAACAAGAGTTCGTAAAAAAAAGAAATGGCAGCAGGAACAAAGAGCGAAACAACATGCATCTATCCTTTCAGACAATCGAAGATATGAGCGTAAAACGAATACTCTGACTTTTCAAATCATTCTTAGATAAAAATGTGATTATCGAACCTTATGTGGAGGGAGTTTTTGGGGTTGCGATGAGATAAAAAGTTATGTCATTATTAGTTGAAAAAAGATTGTTTTACGGGAACTATATTTTATATGAAAAAAATATTTTTACTTTTGTTTCTTTGCTCTTCGTGCATGACTCCAAGTACAAAGTCAACCCTGCCACAGACGGGTTCTGCGGGAATGATCGAAAAAAAGATGTTGGAATCGGATCCACACCCAGGCCTAAAGGAGATTAGTTATAAAAGATATTTTACAAGAAGCACTCAAGACTTTGAAGATTCAGTTCGAGTTATGCTTTTTACAGAGCCATATTTAAAGCTCAACGCTCGTGCACAAGCGGAAAGTGATTCCCAAATTAATTATGATAAGCTTTATGCGACAAATCTTAAGATTTGGGTCACACAAAAAACTTGCTTTGATTTTGAGTTAAATTCTAATACGGATCTTGCTGGAAAAGCGCAGAGTTGGACAATTGATTTAGAAACGATAGCGGAACCCAAAAAATATTCGGTGGATATAACTTTTGATAAAGACTACCTTGTTTCAAAAAATAACAAATGGTTTCAATATACAGGAATTATTTGTGCCAAAGAAAAACTCAACCCGTTGCTTGGTCTTCGTATGGTTCTAACGCCAAGTTTTCGAGAAAATAAATCTATTATTCTGAAATGGGAAGTTCCTGAATCTGCTAAAGAGCGATAGTCAGACCCATCTGCTGAAAATCGTTAAGTGCCATTGGAGTAACGGCTTCTGGATCAGTAAAAAACCATTGTACGGTTAAATCATTTTTTTGTGATAAGGAGAATTGTTGGCGCAATAAGAATTCTGCAACGGCCTTTGCAGAATCGACAATATTCCAGTTGGGCAAAACTTTTTGAAAGGCGCCTATGGCCCATGGGTAGTGAGTACAAGCCAGAAGGGCTATGCCTGGAATTTTATCGTGTTGATAGGTTTTAACATACTCTTGAAGGGTTGATAATAAAATGGGAGAGTTGACCCAGCCCTCTTCGATCATGGGGACGGCGAGGGGGCAGGATTGTTCAGAGATTTGATTAAACGCGATGGCTTTTCGAATTTCGAGAGAATAAATCTGGCTTTTGATAGTGGCCTTTGTTCCTAAAATTAAGATCCTGCGCTGTGGATCAAAAGGCAATTTTTGAAATTGCTCCACAACGGCAGAAACTCCTGGTTCGACAACTCCAAAAACAGGTAAGGGAAAAAGAATTTTTTTAAAGACATCAAGAGCGATTGCTGAGGCGGTATTGCAGGCGATAACTAAAACATCTAGATTTTTTGTTTTGAGGCTATACGCGGCCTCTTGACAAAGATTGCGAATTTGCGAAGAGCTTTTTGTTCCGTAGGGGACATTGGCAGTATCACCGTAGTATACAAAGTTTTCGTTTGGAAAGGTTTTAATAAGTTCCTTAAGGACCGTCATGCCTCCGATGCCAGAATCAAAAACTCCAATTTTCATAGGGAGTCCTGTTCTTTGAAGTGGGGATCGGCTTTTAAGCTCTGTATTTGTTCAAAAACCCTCTGATGAATATTTTGAATGGCTTGTAAAATTTCTTGGGGATCTTTGTTGAGTGTATAAATGGGAATCTTAACGGGTGTTCCAAAATTTTTCATATCTCCTCTCATGGGAAGCCGATGTAAAAAATTTTGTCTTTTAATATAGGCTTCTGGTTCTTGAATAACGATTAGGAGATATTTCATAAAGAGAACGCGTGCAAAGCGAATTTGCACCATCTCCTTCCATAAAAATTTATTTTCTCGAAAAGTGGAAAGGTTTTCCGAGATTCCCTCTTCTGAAATTTCAATGCCCGTTTTGCGAAAGAGTTTGGGCGCTTGATAGACCAAGGGGAAAATAAAAATAATACTTAAGGCAAAGTTAAGCTGTTCAAGCCATCGAGGGGTCTTTGGGAAAAAGGGCAGATCGGGTGTGGGAAAAAAAGAAAGACCAATAACGAGAAAAGCGTTCAGTATAAAGATACTATATTTGAGAGTTGGTTTTTCTAAAAAGAATATTTTTGTCATGAATTTAAAGAAGATAATAAAAAAGGGATTTTTGGTAAATCCCTTTTTGCAGATGTTTGTTTTAAAGCATTATATGGCTTTAGGCGGCTTGGGCAAGATTCAATAGCCCCATAGAGGAAAGCTTTTTCTTGCAAACAGCCCAGAACTTTTCCTTTATGGCGTATTCAGGGTTGCTCATTTTAAGGCTAGGAAATGTTTCGTCGTTAAAATGTTTTATAAACTCATCGTCTTTGCAGTTTTTAGCTAACTTAATCAAAACACGCACATGAACGTCAGACATTTCTTTATCTCTTAACATTTTAATAAGATTGCCTTCTGGTGTTGTCTTTACAAATTGCATAACCTCTAAAATGGATTCGTTTGAGTGCATTTTGCCTCCTAAGGATTGGTTCATAAAAGTTATCGGCAAAAAGAGTAAAAAAATCGAGTCTCAAAATGAGACAATTTTATAGGTATTTTTATGGAGCGGTAGGGCTGTATAAAACAAGAGAAAATATTTTAGTAGCGCAGTTTGTTTCCATCACAATGACTGGGGTTGATACAGTTGATTGTAAAGGTTGGGCGGGATTTTGTGCGCATAAAACGACAATGTATTTTTTTTACGAATTCATTTCCCTAATGAAATTTAAACAAAAATCGCATATTTATCTTTTCTTCTTAAGAGAGGGAACTTCTTAAGCAACATATTACAAACTGAATTGTAAGGACCAATAGCCCGCATGGGGCAAAGAGGGAAGAAAAATGGTATTGGTGAAGGCATTCAGACAGCTTGTATCTGTCATTTTAGTTTTTGAATTAGCGTGTCCACACGTCTATGCGGCAAATAATCAAAGCAATAACTCCAGTGATCCAGTTAATGAACTTGCACAAAAATTTTCAGAGGCAATCCAAGATCCCAAGGAGCTTGCCCACCTTGAAAAAATCCAATCCTTT
>JBDHWX010000052.1:0-10293 GCA_039810365.1 Bdellovibrionales bacterium
GGCCCTATGTTTCGTTATGAAAGACCACAAAAGGGACGCTTTAGACAGTTTCATCAATTTGGAATTGAGCTCTTAGGTGTTCAAGAGGCCACAGCTGACGTTGAAGTTATTTCTTTTATGGATCTAGCTTTAAAAGAATTTGGTTTAGAAAGAGTTGAGCTGCAACTTTCAAGCGTTGGCTGTCAGTCGTGCAGGCCTGCATATAAAAAAATATTACAATCAGAGCTAGAAAAAATTAAAGATCAATTACCTCAAGAATTTCTTCCGCGAATTCAAACCAACCCTCAAAGAGTTTTTGATTTAAAAGATGAAAAAGCGCAGAAGGCGACAACCCATTTGCCTGTGTTGTTAGACCACCTTTGCCAAGATTGCAAAAATCATTTTGAACAAGTTCAAGAGGGATTAAAGCAGCTCAATATCGAATTTGTTATCAATCCAAGAATCGTGCGAGGCCTTGATTATTATAATAAAACGGCTTTTGAGTTTATCAGTTCTGATCTTGGCTCTCAGTCTACGGTTTGTGGCGGCGGTCGCTATGATAAACTCGTTGAAGAATTTGGTGGACCTGTGGTTCCGGCAGTTGGTTTTGGAATGGGGTTAGAAAGATTTGTTCTCATTTTACAGGCTAAAAATTTTCAGGTTCCAACCTTTCATGATGTTTCGATTATTTATGCAGATCCACAAAGTGAGGCCAAGGCCTTTTTACTTGCACATGAGTTACGAAAAAAGGGATTTGTTGTCGATATCGACCTGCAAAAAAAGAATATTAAGAATCAGTTCAAACGGGCAGATAAACTCGGTTCTCTTGCGGGCATTATACTTGGAGAAACAGAAATTCGTACTAAAAAAGTCACGCTTAAAGATTTAAAAAATCAACAGCAAACAAGTGTAGATTTTGAAAATATAGAAATTGAAATTAAAAAAATATTAAAACGTAATGAAGCATAGAGGAAAATATGAAATTTGTTTCTGAAATTAAAAGAACAAATTATTGTGGAGAATTGAGCGCGCAAAATAACGGCCAAAAAGTGGTTTTAATGGGCTGGGTAAATGGAAGGCGAGATCACGGTGGTCTTGTTTTTATTGACCTTCGGGATCGTACCGGTCTTGTGCAAATTGTTTTAAACCCGCAAGATGCACAAATGAAAATGGCTAAGGATATTCGCGGTGAGTACGTCATTGCTATTTCGGGCAAAGTTCAGGGTCGCCCCGATGGGATGATTAATAAAAAGCTTCCAACAGGAGAAATCGAAGTTGTTTGTGAAAGCTGTGAAATTTTAAGTGTGGCTAAAACAATTCCTTTTCAAATTGATGATCAAAATGTTTCGGAAAATTTACGATTAAAATATCGTTATCTTGATTTGCGCTCGGAGAATTTACAAAAAAACTTAATAATTCGTCATCGTGTGGCTCAAATTGTTCGAAATTATTATAGCGACAATAAATTTTTAGAAGTCGAAACTCCCATTCTTTATAAAAGTACACCCGAAGGTGCCAGAGACTATCTTGTTCCTTCTCGAGTAAGCCCTGGTAGATTTTATGCGCTTCCGCAATCGCCACAAACACTCAAGCAGCTTTTGATGATTTCTGGGTATGATCGTTATTTTCAGATTGCTAAATGTTTTCGTGATGAGGACCTAAGAGCCGAGAGACAGCCCGAGTTTACTCAAATTGATGTTGAGATGAGTTTTGTCGATGTTGAAGACATTGTGCAAGTTTCAGAAGGTCTTTTTAAAAAGATTTGGAAAGAAATAAAAAACGTCGATATTGGTGATATTCCACGTATTACGTTTCAAGAGGCCATGGATCGTTTTGGTAATGATAAACCAGATACTCGTTTTGCAATGGAACTTGTGAATCTTGCAAGTGCTGTTAAGGGCTGTGGTTTTAAAGTCTTTGAAGACGCCATATCTCGAGGCGATGTTGTGAAGGGCATTGTTGTATCGGGTGCGGGAACTTATTCGCGTAGCCAAATTGATAAGCTCACTAAAATGGCGCAAACATTAGGAGCAAAAGGCTTGGTTTGGGTAAAAGCTGATGCTAGCGGTGTTCTGACATCGAGTATTTCTAAAGTGATAGCTGAGGATAAATTAAAAAATATTTTTTCAAATTCGGGTGCAAAAAATGGTGATATGCTTTTAATTGTAGCCGATACATTTGATACAACATCAAAAGCTTTGTCTCAGCTAAGACTCCACCTGGGAGAGGAATTAAATCTTATCGACAAAACAAAAGATAAATTTTTATGGGTTATTGATTTTCCGCTCTTTGAATACGATACCGAAAACAAGAGGTGGGCTGCTCGTCACCACCCCTTTACTTCACCACAAAACGACTCCATTGAAGATCTTGTAGAATACAATGAGAAAAAATTTGGGAACATGCTTGCCAAAGCCTATGACCTTGTTTGTAACGGTCACGAGCTTGGTGGAGGAAGTATTCGTATTTTTAGAAACGAAGTTCAGAGTGCTATGTTTAAAGCTTTGGGTCTCGGAGAAGAAGAAGTCAAAATTAAGTTTGGATTTTTTATTGAGGCACTTCAATATGGAACACCTCCTCACGGCGGTATTGCTTTTGGGTTAGATCGAATTTGTATGATTTTGTGTAAAACAGAATCTATACGTGACGTGATTGCTTTTCCAAAAACGGCAAAGGCGTCAGACCTTATGGCAGAAGCACCTAACGTTGTAGATCGGGCCCAGCTTTTGGAACTGGGAATTCGTCTTGGACCTCAGGCAGAAAAATTAATTGAGGGTGAAGAGACGGCTACAATGGATTAGAGACTGGTGGGGGGAAAATGAAATCGGCGGTTATTATCAATCCCAAAAGTGCAGGTGGTAACACCATTCGCATGTGGAGAGATGTCCAAACAGATATTCAAAAACGTTTAGGAGGTGTTGAGATATTCATGACAGAGTATCCTCATCACGGAACTAAAATTGCACAAAAACTAGCTCAAGAAAATTATGATAGGCTTATTATCATGGGCGGAGACGGAAGTATCCATGAGGCCATTAATGGTTTAGTGGACGCATCTGGAAACGCAATTTCAAAAAATATTAAAATTGGAATTTTAAATAGTGGGCGAGGTTGTGATTTTGTGCGAACGCTTGATATTCCCACAGAGTCAACGGCGGCCATTGGAAAGCTTGCTGATATGCGAACAAAGCCAATCGATGTTGGCGTGGTGAAGATTAAAAAAGGTGATCGCATTGATACGCACTATTTTATCAACTCTTTTTCTTATGGACTTGGGGGAGAAGTTGCAAGAAACATTCAACGGAATGAGACTAATTTATTAACTCCCAAAACAACTTATTTTGTGGCAAGTGCTTGGGCGTTTTTGAAGAGCAAGCCGTTTCTATTAGAGTTTCAGTTTGCCAATCAAAGCTCCATACAAAAAGAATGTATGAATTTATTTGCAATGAACGGCAGGTTTTCTGGAGGTGGAATGAATTGGGCCCCTCGAGGAAAACTTGACGATGGACTTTTAGACTTAGTCGTAGTTGAAAAAATGCCAAAGTATAAATTAGCGACTCTTGCGCCTAAGGTTTACGATGGAACATTTGTGAATGTGCCCGGAGTTTCGTATCAGCAATTTTCAAAATTAAAAATTAAGGCACCAGAAGAATTTTGGATTGAAATGGACGGAGAGGTCATTCAGGCCAATGAATTTGAACTTTCTGTCCTTCCCGGAGCCCTTAACTTCATCATCTAAAGGTGCCAGCCGCTTTTTGGGTAAAGCACCGCGTTGTTGCGATCTAAGTCTAGATTTAGCCGATTTATTACAGTTGAGTGTGTCTCATTCCGAAACAAGTAGTGCCAGCACATGGAGGTGCACAATGGAAAAACTCAGTCATATTGTTAAAGGTAGAAATAATGTCAGTATTGACATGTCAAAAGAAAGACCTGTTCGCGCAGGGGCCCCATCTTTTGGTCAAACCGTCAGCCGTTCTACTCATAGTTATGAGGCGCCACAAGAGAGTGAGGTCCTGCAATCATCTGAAAACCAAGGGCTGATGGATCGTCAGGCTGGAATTGTAGATAGAGTGAATTTTCAGTTTAAGGCGCCTAAAAATTTAGATGCTGCTCATGCGAGTTCAACATTAGAGGGCTTGCAAAATGACTCTGAGGCCATCGCCTTGGGACAAGATAGCTATACGGATACCAACGGCCAAAAGCATATTAATTTTTCGATATACGTTTAAGATTTGATTTCTTCTGTTAATACACCAAAGCTTTCAACGCCACAAAGTCTGTGTATAGACTTGAGGCCTCGCGAGCCATCGCGTCTTCGTTCGATTGTAAAAATATAATGAACACTCAAATAAATAAGCTTTCTTATGGCCTCGAGGCTCCACTGAGGCGAGCCTAGCTGTATCAACATTTCGAGACGCAAAAGAGCCTCTGTCGCAGATCTTGCGTGGAGGGTTCCAATGCTTCCCTCGTGTCCTGTCGAGAGTGCGAGTAAAAGATCCTTGGCCTCAGCCCCCCGAACTTCACCTAAAATAATTCTGTCGGGCCTCATGCGAAGTGCCTCTTTGATGAGAATAGAGAGATCAATAACGCCGGTGAGATTATGAGAATCTTTTCTTGTGAGAATTTTTGTACTGAGATTGTTAGGTGTTATGAGCTCAGAGGTATCTTCGATAATAAGCGCTCTTTCATTATTTTTAAGAGATTGAAGACACGCATTGAGAAATGTTGTTTTGCCAGATCCCGTTGCTCCAATAACTAAAAAATTTTTCTTTTCTTCTAGAACATTTTTTAAAAGTTGTAATTGTTGTGGTGAGATTGATTTTATCTCTGTTAGGCCTTCAAGGGACAATCTGTTTTCTCGATGCTTTCGAATTGAGAGGCTGTAGGAATCTCCTGTTATTGTTGGGGACGTAATATGATAACGAAGAGGGCCGTCCATCACACAGAGAAATGGCGTTTCAAACGTCAGCTGAGTTTTAAGTCTTTTGCACAGCTTGTGCAGATAGTTTTCGAATGTGTTAAGACTTAAAAACGCATCATGATGAAGAAAAAACTGTCCATTTTTTTCGTACCAAACCTTATCCCACGAGTTGATAATAATTTCTGTAATTTCGTCATCATCGAAAAGATCTTTTAATGGACCGTTTTCAAAAAATTCTAAATAAATGCGTTCTTGTTTTTGGATTGGTATTTTAATGATTTCTTTTTTTAGATTTTCTTCCAGAGAGTCTTTTCCCTCCTCTAACGAGAAGAGATTGATATTGGATTGATCAAGACGAGAGACAAGATTTTTTATAAGTTCTTGATAATCTTTCATAAACTAAGCAGCCCTATTAAAAGTTGTCGTGTATGGTATTTTATAACTCGCTATCTTGTAGAGTTTTAGGAGTTACAAAAACGACAAGATCCGTTCGTTCTTCACGATAATCTTTGCTAGAAAAAAGATTTCCTAGGATCGGAATATTTTTTAACCCAGCAAGTCCTTGCTGCGATTGTCCGGTGTGCTGCTTGACGAGTCCCGATAACGCAATTGTTTGAGAATCTTTGAGGTTGAGATGGCTTTCAACGCGGTTGACGAGAAGACCCGGGATTCCATCAACTGCTTGTGCTTGATCGAGCATAGAAATTTCTGCTGTTAGTGACAAATTTATCATACCGTTGCGGTCTGCGTTGGGTTTGAAGGTGAGGAGTATGCCATATTTTTTCCACTGGATATCGTGGGTTTCAAAATTTATAATTTTTATTGGAATCTCTCCTCCTGCTAAAAACTTTGCCTCTTTTCCGCTGCGACAACTTAAATGCGGTTCTGCAATGATTTTTGCAACTCCATCTTGCTCAAGCATATTGAGAGCTATATCAAAAGGGGTGCCGCTGATTTTAAATTTGTTGTCTGGTATAACTTGAGCCTTATAACTTTGTGGCAGATCGACTCCCAGCTTGCTAAATGAACTTTTTCTTAGCTCAACCATTTGAACTTTAAGATCAACAACTGGGGCTGTTTCGAGAGCCTGGGCATCTTGATGAATTTGAAATCCAAGAGGAGAGAGAAGATCTTGAAAAGCTTGCGAATATTGAGGCGAATTCGAAATGTGAGCTTCAAACAGAGGAGATGTGCTAAGACTTGGGATTGGAAGATTTGCAAGGCTGAGTTTTTCTTTTGTAGCGTCCAAGATCTTTTGAGAAATTTCTTTTGTCATAGCTGCTTTTAAGATCCATGGCAATGATTTATCTTGTGAGGCCAATACGAGTTTTTCCCAGTCAGAAAATCTTAAGAGATGGCCAGAAATAATGACCTTGTTATTTTGAATGGAGATTTCAAGACCCATCATTTTTTTTATAAGAGGCTCAAGTTTTTTATACGACAAAACGTCTTGTTCGTTTAAAACATAAACAGAAATTTGAGAATCTTTTGTGGTAATTGTGGCACTTCCAAGACGAGACCCTGTTGCAAGGAGTCTGCCAAATTTTTCTCGGATTTTAACAATTTTTCCATCGGAAACATGAACAGCTTGTTGTGATCGAATTTTGAGAGCCTCGGTTTTCCCAAGTGGTATCAACGCCACCATCAAAAAGGTGCCAGCCGCTTTTTGGGTAAAGGTGCCAGCCGCTTTTTTTACAATATTTAACCACTTTTCCATTTGTTTACCTTTGTCTTGCGTTAAGAGTTTTGTGATAAGATTCAAAATACTGCACGTGATGATTTGTATTTTTATGTAAATGAGCCCGAAACTGATCATACTTTTTGATTCTTTTTGATTTAGAAAATTGAAAGTAGGATCTGCGCAATGCTTTTCGCACACTCTCAAGATAAATTTCGTCTGTCGGTTGATTGATCCATGCGGATAACTCTTCTTGTGTGTCAGGCATAAAGGCATCAAAGCCTTCACATTGAACTATCAGTTTTTGTGCATTTTTTTGTAGAAAAGTGCTCCATGGATAAGAGTTAATATTTTTTGCAATTCCGGCGCGGATTGGGTTGTGGTAGAGATAACGAAAAGCGTGTGCATAATATTCTGGAGTTGTGATTACGCTACGATAGTAGCGTGCACCCCAAATTTTATTAATTCGATGAGCTTTGGCTGCAATTTCTCTGGCTGTTGTTGACATAAAGTAGTGCATAGCCTTGTCAATATTGGAATCTGGAGTCGACACTAAAAGATGAAAATGATTACTCATCATGACAAATGCGTGTATGCGCACATTAAACTTAGTTTTCATTTTCGAAAGATGTCGAACAAAAATATTCCATGTGTCCGCTGGACCTAAAAAGAACCATTCCTTATTTATTGTTCTTGCCGTGATATGGTAAGGATACTCGTTTGTTCGAATTAATATTTTTCTTGCCATAAATCCTTATATTGCAAACAAAAAGCCAAGGCTAAGGCGGATATGTTCATTTTAAAATGCACAATTTCCGATATTCGTACTTAGACGTTTCGTGCCCGAACCTCGTCTTGGAATAAAGATCTTTTACTCAAGTGATTTCGTTTGTTCTCTAGGCACCTTTGCCCCAAAAAGCGGCTGGCACCTTTAGAGGGAGAAGGAGACGGTGATTTGTTTTTTTTCTGATGTAATTTTAAGAGAAGAATTAAGATGTTTTAAGAGAGATTGTGAAATACTAAGTCCCAACCCAAGTCCTTTAGAGTGGTTCATGATATTCTCGTTAAGGGCAAAGGGTTTCATAATTTTTTCGATGGTCTCAGGAGAAATTTCTTTTCCAGAGTTAGTAATTTCAAAGCAAATGCGATGATTTTCTCTTGATGTTTTAACAAAGATCTTTTCCCCAGTGTTTCCATGCTGGACGGCATTTTTAAGAATTCGCGTTAAAACATTTTCAAGAATTGTAGAATCACTTTCAAATTTTTCATTACAAACATCAACTTGAAACTGTACAGAAGATAAATCCAGTTCTTTTTCTAACTTGGATATTACATTTTGAATAACCTTTTCATCGTGCAACTTATGTTTTTGAATTTTGATTTGTTCAAGTTCACTTGAGATGAGTTCTAAAGAATCAGAAATGATTTCTTTTAGGCGATTTGAACTTTTTGAGATTTTTTCGAGATATTTTTTTTGTTCACTATCAAGATTGGTTTGAAGGAGAAGCTCTAAAAAACTTATTAAACTTGTAAGAGGTGTTTTGAGTTCATGATTAATCAAAATCATAAATTGGCTTTTGGCCAGATCAAGAGTTTTAATTTCGTCTAAAGCTTTTTTAAGCTCTTTGTTTTTTATTTTTAATTCACTTTCGAGCTCAAATTTTTCAATGGCTTGATCAATGATGATTTGTAATTCGCGAGTGTCCCAAGGCTTTGTGATATAGCGATAAACTTGGCCAGAGTTAATGGCAGCAATAACAGAATCAAGATCTGTGTAGCCTGTTAAGAGAATACGAATCGCAAAAGGTGAAATCGTCATGGATTCTTTGAAAAATTCCACACCTGTCATATCTGGCATACGTTGATCACTTACAATGACAGAAATTTGAGGATTTTCTTTTAAAATTTTTAATGCTTGAGGTCCAGAATCACATTTTAAGACATTGTATTTTTTGCGAAAAACTCTCTCTAAAGCATCAAGGTTATCTGTCTCATCGTCTATAAAAAGAAGGCTATGTTGAGTATCTTGAGCTGCCATAAGACTCATTTCGGAGCATTTACAAAATATCTGCTTGGATTTTGGTCTAGTTATTATTTTGAAACCTACAGATACTCCCAAAATTAGACGAAAATAATATATGTGAGAAGTGTTTTGTTTTTTAATAGCTTAACACTTATTG
This sequence comes from Bdellovibrionales bacterium, assembly GCA_039810365.1. GTDB lineage: Bacteria > Bdellovibrionota > Bdellovibrionia > Bdellovibrionales > JAEYZS01 > JAEYZS01. The sequence continues at coordinate 8,759 of JBDHWX010000052.1, forward strand.
GAGAACTCATGAAACTACTGATTGTCGTTTTATCTTTGTTGGTTACAAGTCCCTCTTATGCACAATTTGCATTTGGCGGTGGCTATGCAGGAGCTGGTTTATGGGGGGGCGCCCAAGCTTGTCCTTATGCCTCTAAGCCAAGTTCAGAGCAATTGAACACAAAAATTGAGGATCTCCAAGAGCAGTTGGGAGAGCTACAGGAAAAACTTGATAATATGATGGATGGCGGTGACGATTGGTCAGACCGTGTTAAGTTTAAAGACGGTGTTGCCCAACGTTTGGCAAATGCCATAGAAGGAAGATGTACTGATAAAGTGAAGCAATCTGAATCTGACTCTGCCTCTGCCTCTACCCCTACCCCAACAACAACGGTTATCTGCTCTACTCCAGAAAATCCGCAAGATATTTGTTCTAGCCAAGAGAGCTATACTTTAACAAGTGGCAAAGAAGACCGAGAGTTTTCTCGTTATAGTAGCAACTGTAAATTTTGGATTAGCCGTTATAAGTTTATTCAAAAACGTATTGCACAAATCGAAAAGCAAATCGATAAATTGCAGGTTCAAGCAGATAAGGCCGAAGAACGAGAGTGGAGAGCTCAAATGCGAGTTGAAGATGGCCTTTCTCCTTACACCGAAGCTGGACCATATTGTGCGACTTGTGGAATGGATCCGGAACAACCGTCGGGACTTTCTTCGAAATTAAAGACAGCCCTTGTTGTTGATGGAATTACGATGGCCTTGGGCTACTTTGGTAATCGTTATGCCATTAGACAAAATCAAAAATTGGGCTGGCCAACACCGTTTTATATGCCGGGTCCCATGGCAACATCATCTGTTCTTTATGCCGAACAATTACGGGGAATGGGCGGGGGCTCTTTTGGATGTGCGCCAGGTCTTGGTTTTCCCTTTGGAATGAATGGAATTTACGGAAATCCGTATGGAATGACGTCGCCTTACGGAATGTGTGGCGGAGCCATGATGTCTCCTTGCGGAGCTGGTGGCTTTAACCCTTATATGGGCGGCGGAATTTACCCTATGGGAACCACACCTTATGGGATGTCAGGTCCATGGGGCGGCGGAGGAATGTTTCCTGTCCCATTTATGGGAGCAGGCCTTGGTTTTGGCGGTGGATTTGGAGGCCCAGGCTTTGGTAGCCCCTATGCCATGATGCCAGGAATGGGAATGCCAGGTTTTGGTGGCGGCTTTATGGGAAATCCATATGGTGGCGCATACGGTATGATGCCAGGAATGGGCGGTGGATTTGGGGGACCTTTTGGCGGAATGCCAGGAATGGGAATGCCGGGAATGGGCGGTGGCTTTGGAGGACCTTTTGGCGGAATGCCGGGAATGGGCGGTGGCTTTGGAGGACCTTTTGGCGGAATGCCGGGAATGGGAATGCCAGGTTTTGGTTTTCCGGGAATGGGCGGCTATCCGGGGTTTAACGGCTTAGGTGGTGCTCAATATCAGATGCAGATGATGCAAATGCAGATGCAACAATATCAGGCCTACTACGATGCTCAAATGCGCTCCTATCAA
>JBDHWX010000053.1:0-10272 GCA_039810365.1 Bdellovibrionales bacterium
CCAACCAGTTTTACTGGGATTTTTATAATGACGATGGCTCCTATGCCGAAATGTGTCTCAACGCCGCAAGATGTGTTTCTTTTTACGAAACAAAAAGAACGGGAAAAAAAAGAATATCCTTTGAAACAGACATCGGCGTGCTGTTTGGGACAAGACAGAGCAAAGAAAAAATTTTAATAGAAATGCCAATTCAAAGAAAGACGCCAGAAAAAAAACAGATACGGGTTTGTGGACAAAATATCTCGGGATATTTTATTAACTCAGGAACGCCCCAGTTTTTGATTCGTACACAAAAAATAAATCCGAAAAAAGAAATGACTAAAGCAAGACAAATAAGAAATCACAAAATTTTTGGCCCCAGAGGGACCAACGTCACATATTGGTCACAGGCGCTGAAAAATCAAAAGATAGCCGTAACCTATGAGCGTGGTGTTGAAGACTTTACCTTGGCCTGCGGAACTGGAGCTGCAGCCGTTGCTCTTTTGGCAGACCACCTTTTTGCGCAGACAAAAGTGTTCGTCCAAATGCCAGGAGGCAGGTTGACCATAAAAATTTTTAAAAACAGATTACAAATGACAGGCCCGGTGCAAAAAATTTGTGGCGGCTACATAGAGTAAGAGAAGGAAGCCTAAGGAATGAAAAAAATAGAAGGAATTATAACGGCCCTTGTAACACCATTTAAAAAAGGCGAAGTTGACTATGCCTCTTTAAAAAAACTTATAAGATTTCAACTGGATCAAGGAGTTGACGCCTTTGTTGTACACGGAACCACAGCGGAAAGCCCAACAACGACAGCAGAAGAAAAAGAAAAAATATTTCAATTTATAAAATCAGAAGTTTCTACGCAGATTCCACTTATTGTTGGCACAGGAACCAACTCAACGCGTACGAGTTGTCAAAATACAAAAGAGGCAAAGAGATGGGGGGCTGATGCGGCCCTTGTTGTCGTGCCCTACTATAACAAGCCACCACAAAGAGGTCTTGAGGCACACTTTCAAGAGGTGGCCTCTTCATCAGAGCTTCCGATTATTCTTTATAATGTGCCAGGAAGAACCATTACATCTCTTGAAGTTTCGACTATCGAAAAATTAAGTCATCATCCACAAATTATTGGCATCAAAGAAGCAACTGGTGACATGCTCTTTGGATCTGAGGTTGTAAAGTCGTGTGGAAAGCAAATTGTTGTTTTAAGCGGAGATGATAAAAGCTCAATGGAGCTAGCCGCTTTAGGTGGACGTGGAATTATTGGCGTTGTGACACATTTAATTGCAAAAGAAATGAAGAGTATTTATCAAAAAATACAGAACAGAAAAAAAGAGGCAAAGCAAGAGTTAGAGAAATATTTTTCTCTTATTGATAGCATGTACCTTGAGGCAAATCCGATTGCGGTTAAATATGCACTTAAAAAAATGGGCATTATTGAGTCCGAAGAGCTTCGGCTTCCGCTCGTTTCGCTTCGAGAGGACTATCGCGAACGCGTCCACAAAGAGCTTCAAATTTTATAGGAAAACAAAATATGATCAAAATATTTATTCATGGCAAAACAGGAAAAATGGGCAAAGAAATTTTAAGCCTTATTCAAAATGAGAAAAAATATAAAGCCGTTGATCTTGTGAAAAATGCTGATGTCATCATTGATTTTTCTTCTGCAACAGGAATTCACTCTGCTATGTCGCTTGCACAAAAATATCAAAAACCCCTTGTTAGCGGAAGCACAGGACTTCAGGCTAAGACATTTGCAGAACTCAAAAAGACATCAAAAAAGGTTGCCGTTCTTTGGTCGTCCAATATGAGTATTGGGATTGCCGTCGTTGGAGAAATGCTCAAGGCATTTTCTAAAATTAAAAATTATGATTTTTATATTGAGGAAACCCACCACATTCACAAAAAAGATCAGCCCAGCGGAACAGCAAAAACGCTTGAAAATAAATTAACAAAAGCAATTCAAAAAAAAGTTAAGCAAAATATTTCTTTGCGTGGCGGGGGAGTTTTTGGACAACATCGCGTGATCTCTCTTGGCCAAGAAGAAACAATTTTAATTCAACACGATGCCCTTTCGCGAACAGTTTTTGCCAGAGGAGCACTTCTTGCAACAGAATGGCTGCTTAACCAGCGCCCAGGATTTTATCAAATGGATGATATTTTTTTGAAAGATTAAAGTGAAAACATTGCATCGAGCCCTCTTGGGGGTTCAAACAGATTTAGATCCGCGCCTACAATATCATAAGCGCATTGCAAAGATCCTTTACAGGCTAACAGACATTCATGGCGCTTCTCCGGTGTATCAGTTTCAAGACGGGGCCCAAGAGGGACTGGTTGCTGTTTACTCCATTCGGACCTTTCTGGATCCCAAAGAGCTTCATCAAAAAATTATAGAAGCCCAGGGTTCGCTTAAAACACAAAGAGCTTGGATAAAGATTCTTGTCTTTGACGATATTATTTTACGCACAGGAGAGATTGTGATTCCGGCAGCAGAGCTTCATACCAAGAGGCACTGGTGTCTACCGGCGACAGACTTGTGGGGCGACTATATTCATCCCATTGAGGGCAAAGACTTGCGTCATCTTTCTGATGCCATAGATCACAGTGAGAAAATTGAGTTTTATACCCAGAGCAAAACGCTTCTTGATTTTTTTCTCGGAGAGACATAAAACAGGGGCTTAATCTTTTAAAAAAGGTGTTGCATGAAATTTTATATCGATACAGCAGACGTAGAAGAAATAAAGCAAGCCAACAAAATGGGTCTCGTGGACGGCGTTACAACAAATCCGAGTCTTATTGCAAAAACGGGCCGTCCGATGAAAGAAGTTATCAAAGAAATTTGTGATATTGTAAAAGGCCCTGTGTCTGCTGAGGTCGTGAGCCTAAAAGCTGAAGAAATGTATAAAGAAGGCTTAGAGCTTGCAAAAATACACGACAACGTGGTGGTTAAGATTCCAATGACAGAAGATGGCCTTTTGGCAGTCAGAAGATTTGCCGCCGATGGAATTAAAACTAATGTGACCCTTGTTTTTTCACCGCTTCAGGCTCTTCTTGTTGCAAAAGCGGGTGCATCTTATGTTTCTCCTTTTGTTGGAAGATTAGACGACGTTTCAACATCTGGCATGAGCCTTATTAGCCAGATGGTTACAATTTTTAAAAATTATAATTATCCAACACAGATTATCGTTGCCAGCGTTCGACACCCACTCCACATTTTGGACTCTGCCCTTGCGAGTGCGCACATTGTAACGATTCCATTTAAAGTGATGAAGCAGCTTGCGGCACACCCACTAACAGACAAAGGGATACAGCAATTTTTAAATGATTGGCAAAAATCAAATTCAAAATAAATTGAATACTCTTATTTTTATTCTGAGTAGTCTTTTTTTGACAAGCTGCTCAACATCTGGCTACGTTTCAAGTGGCTATAATTATTCAATGGAAGAAATTCAAAGAGCGATTCAGGATAATCTTCCCCTTGGTCTAGAATCGGCAGCCAATAATGGACGCACATTTTATTCAAAAATTTTTTATAAGGATCAGGCCAAAAAGGAACCCATTTTTTTGGTTATGAAAATTACAATTTTAGAAGACAGAAGACCTTATAGTCTTGATATTGCAGTGAATAAAGTGAGCGGAAAAGAAAGAAGATCTCCTGATGCATTTTTAAATGGCGAGACCTTTGTAGGGCAAGACTCTCTGGCAAAGCGCGCCTCTAATGCCATAGCAAACCAGCTTGCCAAACGTCGTAAAGATAAAAACTTTTTTGACGATTTTAGACCATTTTAAGATACAATTTAATTTGGACACTCAGAGGATCTGAGTAGCCAATAAAACGTCATGGACAGACAGCCGCGTATACGCAACATTTTATTGCTTTCATTTTTAGGAAGTACGTTTGCTTTTCCAGTGCACTTGTCTAACTATAATATCGTTCATAGCGAAGGCATGAATATTCAACTTTCAAAAAGTTCTCCTCCAATTGCAATTCTAGAAGATGAAAGTTTGATAACAGAAGAAGAAGTTTTTGCTAAAAAAGATTTGCAACCAAAGCATCTTTTGCGCGCATCCAGAACCGGAAACTTTGATTTTGTAACAAAAGTGGCCCACGAATTTTTAGAAAAACAAAAGCAAGAAATTTCTATAGAAAAACCAATACAATATACAACAAGAAATTTGGCAGGAATTACTTTAGCTAAGAATTCTCAAGGAGTGCGTATTTTAAAAAAAGCGCTTGAAACGCCACAGCTTAGAACACCACAAAAAGAAATTTTACCGCGCCAATCTCGTGCTGAAACAAAACCAGAAAAAATAACGGGACAAAGCGAAAATAGAAATCTGACAGCGCTTGATCAGTTGGCCGAAGATGATTATGCAGCGTCTAAGGCGTTGGCCGCTCAGGAATATTATGCAAACACGCCAGAAACCTTTGAAGAAAAGGCAGAAAGAGTTGTGGGAAGAGAGCTGGAGGAAATTCGCTCAGCACCAATTCGCCACAGAGAAAAATCCAGTCAGAGCAAAAAAGATGTTCACTTTGTTCTGGTTGGACAAAGCGAAGTAGCAAATGATGCATTCAAAAGATCTCAAAATTTTGCAAGAAACGCACTCGTCTTGCCAAATCAAAATGTACCAAGGCGAGAGGTCGGTCCAAGACAAGAAAGCAACTCAGAACAAGCGCAGGAACAAGAATCAAAAGGGTTTCAAACCGCAGCAAGAGTTGCAAAAACAGAGACGAGTCTTTTTACCAATCCCCCAAGACAAGCCTTGATTGCAGGAAATCTTGAATTTTCTCAAGGGCTGGCTGCAACCGGAGAACAAAGAATTGCAATTTATCGTCAGCTTGCGGGTTCTCGGATATCCAATGGCCGAGTCGACGTACAAAATGGAAAATACGAAATTTATGTTGATAACCCAACAACGGGAATGATTGTCGCAGATCTTTATCAGGGAGACAACATCATTGGCCGAGGAGAAATATTATTAGCAGAAACACTCAAGTCGGTTCAAAACACTGGGGCTCTTCGCAATGTTAAGATGATCATGAGGCCAGCAATGAATCACGTGCGAGTTTCAAATATCGATGCACAAGATTATTTTCAAAAACCAACACTTAATGCAACGACGGTCCTCAATGATGAGCCGCTACCGGCAAAAGAAATTTATCGCTCCGTTGTTATTGGCAAAGCAGAAAAGAAAAATTATTGGGGAGGCCTTGTTATAGGCTCGTCTCTTCAAAGCTTAATAAATATTTTGTATCCAGAAAGCACCATCAAAGCTCTCCAAGAAATCATTGGGACGGCAGCAGAAAAAAAGAACTCAGGAATTATTCGTGGCACGGTCAAAGTTATGGGAAAACCCCAGGCACACGTACGCCTTGAGCTGGCCTCTCAAGAAACACGTGCGGTTTATTTTAGTGCGTTTATTCCCGACCCATCGCTAGAAGAGACAACTTCAAATGGAGAGTTCGTTTTTGTTGGAGTTCCAGAGGGAGTGTATATCGTGAAGGCCAGAATCAATGGGCAAGAACTTGCACCGCAAGTTGTACCCGTTGAAAACGGATTTGTTTCTCGAGCAGATTTTAATATAGAAAAACCCTCTTTATCAGAGGCGTTTGTCTTTGATTTAAAAAGCAGCGACATGATCAGCGCAGAAGTTGGCTTTATTGGCTCAAGTCGGACAACACAAATTCAGGGCCACAAATTAATTTCATTTTCTGGAAGCGAAGGGGTTCAATTCTTAGAAGCGAAAAGCCAAGATCCCAATTATTACACAACTCGCATTACGGTAAATAAATCAGAAAAAGAAATACTTATTCCCATGGTTGACCAACGCTGGCTAGAAGAACTTTTTATAAGACTAAAGGTCAACAGAGCCCCCGATACAGCCATCATTATTGGTACGGCCCCAGAAAGCTCATACCACGTTGAGCTTGACGCCAAAGCCTATAGCGAAGAGACACAAATTATTTATTTTGATCAACATGGCAGAACCTCTCTTGTGGCAACATCGGTCCCAGTTGGGGGCGGTTTTGTTGCGGTTAATGTAAACCCAGGAATGCGCAGCTTAAATATTGGCGATAAATCACAAGCACTACAAAAAATTATAACAATGATTGCTGACTCTAGCGCAATCAACGCCATAGTATTTCGACATTAAAATTACAACGGGCTTGTTTGATTTTTACTAAAACTCTTATAAGAATCTTCAGCCGAGGCAACGACCTTGCTTTTTGTTAAAAGATCGGCAGCCGCTCTTTGTGGAACATGAAGAACATATCCTCGGGGGAGTTTTAGATTTTGTTTAAACGTATATTTTCGAATGTCTAGATTATATTTTTGGAATTCATCAGCAGTCATTCCAGAAAGAGAAAGAAGTTCTTTGATTCGTGTAGGCTTTGAAAGCTTAACCTGAACAAACTGTAACGAGGGAGCCTGGACAAGACTGTCGTCAAAAATTTTATCTTTGTATTTTTCTGCATAAAGAATAGCAAGAAAAGATGCGTAAAAGTTTTGTGAGGCAAAACCAAACGAAGAAGATTTAAACTTTTTTATTAAAACCTGTAGGTCAAAAGAGTGGTATTTTTTTGCAGCCTTAGAAAGAGAGCCAGCACCGTGGTTATAAGCCGTTAAAGCCAAAGGCCAATTTTTAAGGATCTGTTTGTTTTGCTTTAAAATGTAGGCTGCCGCAACGGCAGATTTTATTGGAGAGTTTCTTTCGTCAATAGCATTGTTCATGATAAGAAATTTTTTGCCAATATAAGGCATTACCTGCCATACGCCGCTGGCACCGACCTTACTTACTGCGCGCACATTAAAGCTGCTTTCAACAAAAGGAAGTCTTGTTAATTCAAGAGGCAGTCCTCTGTCGGCAAAAACCCGCTCGAGTTCGGGCAAATAAAGAGCAGACGACTCAAGTCCGTTTTGAATAAAATCTTTTTGGCCGACCTGGGTTCGTACATTACGGAGGGCTTCGGAGAGAAATTTTTTTGCAAGAGAAAGCTTAAACCCCGGAATCTGCTGGATCAGATCAAAAATCTCAAGCTCAGGGTCATTAAGACGAGAAAAAGATTTTCTTTTTAAAAGTCGCCTTAAAATATCGCGTATTTCTGTGGTTTGTTTTTTTGCATATTTTTCAGCGCGGTGATATTTCACCCACTTATTTCCTGGTTCATTTAAGATAGGCCTTAAATCAACAACGCGATAAACGATCCAAGGATAAAGGGAATGATGAATCACATTTTCTTGTGAGCTATATTTTGTGTAGATATCAAACCAAAAAGAAACTCGGTCTTTAAAGTCAGGAGAGATTTCAAATTCATTGGAAACCCTCTGTTCGTCATTACTTAAAATTTTATCTTTATCAAAAAATTTAGATTCCTCTTTTAACATAAGGTAGTTATTGGTTTGTGGTGAAAATGTTGCATAAGAAGGCAGTCCAACAAGAGCAACGCAAATCAGAGCGGTTATAAAAGCTGACAAAATCGAAGATCTTTCCATGCCCTTTAGTAGAGCAAGGATAATGCCAAAGCTTTAAAAAAAACACATGACATTTCAAATACTTATGAGTATCAAACCGAGACACGCTGTCGAATCCTTAGACAATAATGTACAAATTAAGAGACGCGAGGTTTTAGGTTCTATATTATGGAAATCATGCAGAAGGCAGAAAATATTTTTCAAAAATCTCGATATACGGCCATCATTAGCGATATGCATTTAACAGAAGCAGAGCCAGACCATCCTCCCGGAGACTTATGGAAAAAATTTAAAAGACGAGAGTTCTTTTTTGACGACGATCTCCAAGATTTTTTTCACCACATTCAAGAGCAAGCGGGCCAAGAAAAAGTTGAGTTAATTTTAAATGGCGATGTTTTTGATTTTGATAGCGTTGTGAGTTTTCCAGAAGACGCCCCCTATCGCATTTCTTGGTTAGAAAAAAAGCGCGGCCTTTTTCCAGAAGAACCAAAGGCTCTTTATAAAATAAAAAAAATTTTAAGCGAACACCATGTCTTTGTGTATGCCTTAAGGGAGTTTATACAAAATGGAAACAAGGTTGTGATTATCATTGGAAATCATGATCTCGAATTACACTACCAAGAAGTTCAAGATCAAATTGTGAGATCCTTGGATCTCTCCAGAGAGCAACAAAAACATATTCGTTTTTGTGAGTGGTTCTATATTAGCAATGAAGACACCCTTGTAGAGCACGGAAACCAATATGACCCGTACTGTGTTTGTCAGGATCCGATTCACCCACGCGTTCAAAAGTTTAATCGTATCGAAGTTAAACTGCCATTTGGGGACTTGGCTTGTCGATACATGATTAACGGAATGGGATTTTTTAACCCCCACGTTGATACCAATTACATTATGAGTTTTAAAGATTATATGAAGTTTTTTACAAAGTACTTAATGAAAACTCAGCCTTTGATTATGTGGACATGGCTTTGGTCATCTTTTCTTGTCTTGATCCAAACGACGGTCAATCATTTGTTGCCAGAGCTTAAAGACCCTCTCACGACAGAAGATATCGTTAATGGAATTGCAGTTAAGGCCAACGCAACACCCAGAATGGTGAGAGAGCTTCGCGAACTTCGCGTAAACCCTGCGGCCAGCAACCCCATTCGCATTGCAAGAGAACTTTGGCTGGACCGAGCTTTTATTATGGTCATAGGATTTGTTTCTATATTCCAAATTTTTACGACGATAAAACTTGCATTTAGCATTTCGTTTTTCTGGATGTTTATCCCTCTTTTTATTTTAGTTCCATTTTTTGTGTTTTATGCCAAGTCAATTGGTTCAGACGTTTCAAGCTCAAAAGAGCCTGACGAATGGGTATTAAGCGTTTCATCAAGAATCACCCAAGTTAAAAGAGTTGTCTATGGTCATACCCACTATGCAAGGCATGAGATTATTGGCGAGGTGGAACATCTCAATTCGGGCTGTTGGTCGCCAGCTTTTCTTGATGTTGAGTGCACCAAGCCCTACGGAAAAAAAACATATGTTTGGATTGAGCCAGGAGCGGGAGATCAACGAGTTTCTCAGCTTCGGGAATATTCAAGGGGCGATTCTTTGCAAATCAAGACAGGAAAAGTATCTTCAAACTCGCCGCCACAAATTCAGGTTAGCTCATAAACAACAAGAAAATAACGCAACGAACACACAAAGATTAACAAACGCAGCGCAAAAAAATCGATGTGTAGGCCCATTTTATTAGATTTAGCTTTAAATCGAATATATTCGCAGCTATTTTATTTCAGAACACCCGCCAAGGGTTTTTTTGGAGGAAATATATATGGCAGACGTTTTAGTAGTAACCAGTAAGGTTAAGAAATACATTAAAGAAAAATCAACATTCAACACATCCGCTGAAACAGTAGAAGTTCTTAGCAAGGCCGTACAAGCTCTTTGTGACAGAGGAATTGAGAGCGCAAAAAATGATGGCCGTAAAACGGTTATGGCTCGCGATATCAATATTGATCACGTCTAAGAATAAAAAAGTAAAGTTATAAAACTCAAAACGGCAAGCACAAGCTTGCCGTTTTTTTCTTATCGAATGAGCCTTTGAAAAGCGTCCCAGTCTAAAACTTCAACTCCTAATTCATTTGCTTTTTCAAGTTTGCTTCCCGCAGATTCGCCAGCCAAAACAAAACTTGTTTTTTTGCTCACAGAGCCCGCAGCTTTTCCACCGTGCTTTTCTATAAGATCTTTTATCTGATTACGCTCGAGAGGAAGAGTTCCCGTAATCACAAAGGTTTTGCCCTTCAACTTATCTGAAAGAACCGACCTGTCTTCTTTTTGAATTTCGACTCCATTTTTAAGAATTTGATTGATTTCGGTTACGAATTGCTTTTCGTTTAAAGAATCTAAAATGGATTCTGCAACACGTGGGCCAACACCATCAATTTCAAGAAGCTCTTCAGATTTACAATCAACAAATTTTTCGATGGATAAAAACCTGTTAGCCAAAAGCTTTGCGGTTTGTTCTCCAACAAAACGAATTCCAAGAGCATAAATAAATCGTGCAAGGGTTGTTTTGCGACTTTGATCAATACTTTCGATAATATTTTGCGCAGACTTTTCACCCTGGCGCTCTAATTTCAAAATCTGTTCTTTTTTTAAAAGATAGAGATCAGAAAAATTTTTAATCAATCCCATATCCACAAGCGAATCAATTAATTTTTCGCCAACTTTTTCAACATTCATTGCTCGCCTGGAGACAAAGTGTTTTAAAGACTCCTTAATGCGAGCCGCACAAACAGGATTGGGACATCTTAAGACGGCCTCCCCC
>JBDHWX010000054.1:0-10193 GCA_039810365.1 Bdellovibrionales bacterium
AGAGGGGCGGGAAGTAAAAAACTTTATAGCTTGGGGCTGAGATAGTATTGTCTTATCTTTAACAACAGTAAGATTTTTTGCTTTTTGTCCAATTTCTATAACATCAAAGTATTGGAGCATTTTTATAAGAGATATCTTTTCTTCGAGGAGAAATTTGATATCCAAATTTGAGATATCGAGCCACAAACCGCAAAGTCCATTTGGGGCTACCCTTAGGCGTACTGATCCCTTTTTTATAGGAGGAAGGACTTTGCGAAATTTTTTGTAAAGGGTTTGGAGAGCTGGAGACAAGAGTGGGCAGTCTTCCATGTCAAAAATGGTCATTATATTCTTTTGATAAAATCCAATTTTTCCATCTTCAATAGTGAGATCAATCTTATCTCGAAACTTGTCCTCTGCAGGCCTTAGAATTTTAATGTCCTGATGACTTAATTGTGGAAGTTTCTGTAAGAGTAATTCTTTTTTTGAAGTTATTTGTTCATTTAAATTTTTCTTAATATCTGGACATCCAGAACAAATATCAGAGTACTTGCAATAAAGCTGTGACATTATTCATCTTCTAGCAATGGAATATAAATGCGTCTAGAAGATTGTATTTAATCGTCAGCAAATTGATTTGGTTCGATGGTATTAACCCATTTTTGGTAATTTTCATAAACAATCTCAACTGCGGCAGGTTCCTGCACCGGGCCTACATGGACAGTTAGGATGCCTGGTCTGGCAAAGGGGCGTCCCCTTGGCCATAACTTATAACCATTTTCGATATACAAAAAGAGTATTGGCGTATTTGTTTTTTGGGAAAACATGCTAATGCCACGTTTAAATTTATGGATTTTTCCATCTTTTGTTCTGGTTCCTTCTGGGAACATTACGAGCCAAACATTTTGGAGCTTTTCTAGAAGGGTTAAGCAGATTTTGACAGCCTCACCGTTGCGACTTTTTCGATCTACAGGGATTGCGCCAATACAATGTTTTGAAAAATAACTCATCCAGAAATTAGAAAAGAAATAATCTTTTGCAGCTGCACAATAAAGATTCAACCAATATCGAAAAGGAATAGCTGCAGCTATAGAAATGGCATCAAGGTGGCTCGAGTGATTTGAAATAATAAGAAGCTTTGGGTGCTTTTTATGAATAGAGATGAAATCTCCCCGAACTCTTAAAATAATATAGAACTTAAAGAAAATATATTTTAGAAAATTAGACCAAATATTTCTGATGATAGTACTAAAAATATCAAAATGACGAGTAACAAGAGGAAGATGGCGAAGGTAAATAGGCAGTTGAGTCCACTGCTCGTTTTCGTAACTCCAACTCTTCAATTCTTTAGGTGTATTTGTCATAAACTATACATAAGTAATTAAATAATAATATATTGGCGCAACAAAGATAAGCCTATCCATGCGATCCAGAACTCCTCCTCTACCGATAATGAAAATACCATAATCTCTTACACCAAGATCTCTTCGAATAACGGCGAGGACAAGATCTCCGAGACTTCCCACTAAAAATGCAACGAGACCAAATATCCACCACCACGATTGAATATTTTCAGGAATTAAAAATTTTAAGAAAAATGAAGCTAACACTGTTGCAAGGCATGATATAAGAAGCCCCTCAAGAGTCCTGTTGGTTGTAATTTGATCAACGATTTTCTTTTTTCCAAAGAGCCTGCTGACGGTAAGGGCTACATTATCACAGAGCTCTGTTAATAGAATGATATAAATAAGGAAGAACGGGCCAGAGGGTAAATTGATAATCCAAGCGGTATGCAGAAAGGCCCAACCCACAAAAATAAAACAGATAAGGCTTAAGGCAATATATTGTAACATGTTTTTTGCATTATTTTGAACGATGGGTACAAGAGAGATAGCTCCTAAAAATACCATAGGCAAAATGGTATAAAGTAACAGATAGTTTTGTGAAACTGAATAAGATAAAAATAATATTCCTATATAAGTAAGCCAAACAAAAATGCTTCGATGATACATTCCCGTAATCTGAAAAAACTCTTTGGCGCATAAGAGACTAATAAGAGTCATTCCATAAAGAGGCCACGAGCCGCCGGCTGCAAATAGAATAAAAAGAATTGGGGCAAAAAATAACCAACTTTGAAGAGATGCCCATGCTGCGACAAGGTGAGTGTTTTTCTTTCTAAATGGAAATAGTACGACTCCAATTAATCCAAGAAAAATTAAAAGTACAAAAACAGTTTCCTTGAATAAGGGGTTGTTCCACTGGGCTTGCATTATTTCTCCTCTAGCGCAATCGAATGATCTTTTATTTTTTTATAAAGATTAGACTTAGAAATCTTTAAAGCTTCTGCTGTTTTTTCAACTTCTTTATGTTCATTTAAATATGTTTCTATAACTGCCTTTTCAAAATATGAAAGAAGATCATCAAGGCCCACACCGGACCTTGGATTGATTTCAAGAGGTGATCTTGGAAGAGGATCTATGTATTTTTGAATATCTTCTTTTCTAATAATAGGAAGGGGAGAGGTGAGAGCGAGTTGTTCGACGATGCGCTTAAGCTCACGAACGTTTCCTGGCCACGAGTATTCTGTGAGATACGTAAACCCATCTTCAGAAAATGATTTATTATATTTTGGTTTTTGCGCATCTAAAAAGAATTTTGCAAGAGGGGTAATGTCATCTCTTCGCTCTCGAAGAGGTGGGATTGTTATTTTTTTACTTTGGATACGCCAGTATAAATCTTCCCGAAATTTTTTTTCTTTTACAAGTTTATCAAGATTCTGATTTGTTGCTGTCATGACTCGAACATGAACATGGTTTGTTTTTGTAGAACCGATACGTTGGATTTCTGATGATTCTAAAAATCTTAAAAGTTTGGCTTGATTGGCCAGAGAGAGCGTTTCGATTTCGTCAAGAAAAAGATCACCACCCTGTGCGGCCTCTATATAACCCATTTTATCCTGAAGAGCGCCAGTAAAAGATCCCTTACTGTGACCGAAAAGTTCACTTTCAAAAAGTGTATCTGGGATGGCTGCAAGATTCACAGCGATAAAAGGATTTTGGGGCTCTTGTTCGTGGAGAATTTGAGCAACAATTTCTTTTCCCGATCCAGATTCGCCTTCAATTAAAATGGGACCAGGCTCTCCTTTAAGATTTGCAATGTTTCGCTTTAAATTTTCTGATTGTGTACTTGTGCCCATCCAGTACTTTTTTTTGTATAAACGTAATTGTGCCTGAGAAAGCATATAAAGAGCCTCAATTTTTTCGAGAACGGCACGAATCTCCTCCCGCGAGAAAGGCTTTGATAAAAAGCGGCTCGCGCCTTGAAGAAGACTTTCTTCCATATTTTTTCTATTGAGATCTCCAGAAATTGCGATGATTTCGGTATGGGGGAAAAATTTACTTAAAGATTGGATAACATAAAGCCCCTCTGTTGTTTGCAAACTTCCATTAAGATGAAGATCTACAAAAATGGCATGGAAAGTCTGCTGGCTTATATTTTTGTCAAGAGACTGGGCTGCCGATAGTTGCCATGAATTTGGCATAAGAAGCTGAAGTGTTTGGCTCACAAGAGGATCATCATCAATTATAAGAGCCTTCCATATTAAACCCATAAAACTCCGTAAATATATTTTGCTGTTCAGTTTGATTAAGATTATTCTATAGAACAGAAAGTCACAAGATAAAGGAAATTGGGGCGCGTTATGGTAACAAAGAATGAAAAAATAAGGATTCTGCTTCTCGAAAATATTCATCCTGTGGCTGTGGAAAGACTAAGAGAAGAAGGCTTTGAGGTCACGACAGAGAAGGCTTCGCTATCGGAAGAAGATCTTATTAAGATTATTTCACAATTTCAGGTTATAGGAATTCGTTCAAAAACAAATTTAACAAAGAAAATAATGGACCAGTCAAAAAATCTTTTGGCTGTAGGAGCTTTTTGTATCGGAACGAATCAGATAGATCTTGTCACGGCTAATAAAAATGGAACCCCTGTTTTTAATGCTCCATATAGCAATACACGTAGTGTTGCTGAAATGGTCATTGCAGAAATGATTATTTTAGCAAGAAATATCGGTGATAGAAGTATGCAGGTTCACCATGGGCAATGGAATAAGAGTGCGACGGGTTGTCATGAAGTGCGAGGCAAAACTCTCGGTATTATTGGCTATGGTCACATTGGGAGTCAACTTAGCATTTTGGCAGAGGCTTTGGGACTCAGAGTTCTATATTACGATATCATTAAAAAATTACCTCTCGGCAACGCAAGGCCCGTTTCTAATTTAAATGAGCTTTTAAAGGAATCAGATTTTATAAGCCTACATGTTCCAGAGACTCATCAAACTAAAAATATGATTTCAAAAAAAGAGTTGGAGATGTTTAAACCCAGTGCCTTTTTGATCAATGCTAGTCGTGGGTCTGTAGTCGATATTCAAGCTCTCACCGCAACTATTAAAGATGGAAAGCTTGGTGGAGCCGCGATTGACGTATTTCCAGAAGAACCCAAAAGCAATTCAGAAGAATTTGTTTCTGAGTTGAGAGGACTAGCAAATGTGATTTTGACTCCACACATAGGGGGAAGCACGGAAGAGGCCCAAGAGGCCATCGGTCGAGAAGTTGCAGAGAGTTTTATTAAGTTTTTAAAAAATGGTTCAACAAGAGGAGCTGTAAATTTCCCCAATGTGGATCTTCCACCTTTAGATAAGGTTTCGCGTATTCTGAACGTTCATAAAAATGTTCCGGGAGTCTTAAAGGATATTAATGAAATTGTTGCAAGTACTGGTGCGAATATTCATGCCCAGTATCTTTCTACAGATGCGGATATAGGATATATGGTTATGGATTTAGAAGAAAAATCTGCTATTGAAATTACTGAACGAATTTCAAAATTAAAAACAAATATTCGAACTCGCCTTGTTTAGTTGAATCTAATCTAATCTAATCAAAAATTTTTCCTGGATTTAGAATATTGTCTGGATCAAATACCTTTTTTATCTCTTTCATGATTTGGATTTCTTGCTTGGATTTAGTAAAATGAAGAAATGGTTTTTTACTTAGCCCCACCCCATGCTCTGCAGAGATGCTTCCTTGAAACTTTTGAATAGTGCTAAAAAGAATTTCATCAACTCTTTGGCAAGAAATTACAAACTCTTGTGTCCTAAGGGATGGTGGTTTTAGAATATTAATATGTAAATTCCCATCGCCGATATGGCCAAACCAAACGACCTCATAGTGGGGATATTCTTTTTTTAAGACTATATCTATTTCTCTTATAAAATTGGGGATATCTGAAATTTTAACAGAAATATCATTTTTATAAGGTGTCATGGGAGAGAGACTTTCCGAAATAAAATCACGATACTTCCAAAAGTCTTCAGCCTGTTGCTGGCTCTGGCTAATAACTCCATCTAAAATAAAACCAGATTGAAAACAATCCTCATAAACAGCTAAGAGTTCTTGTTCTTCGTGTTCGTTTGCTGTCTCAACCTCAGCTAAAATGTAATAGGGATAATTTTTTTGAAAAGGAGGCTTTAAATGAGTATGTGATTTTAATACATAATCAAGAGCTTTGTCGGTGAACATTTCAAAAGCAAAAAGCGTTAAATGCCTTCTGAATTGAACAAAAATATTTTGAATGTGCATATAATCTTGTAGGCCTAAAATGACAATCGATGCCTTTTGTGGAGGAGGAGTAATTTTTAGTGTGGCTTCTGTAATGATGCCAAGCGTTCCCTCGCTACCAATAAAAAGCTGACGGAGATCATAGCCAGTATTGTTTTTAATAAGGCCATTGTTAAGATTAAGAATTTCACCTTGTCCTGTCACAACTGTTAGACTTAAAACCCAGTCTCGCATGAGACCGTAGTGGATAACATTAAGTCCACCAACATTTGTTGCAATATTCCCACCAATCTGGCTTGAGCCACGAGCTGCAAAATCAACAGGAAAATGATACCCGTTTTGAGTTGCAAAATCTTGTAATGCTTCAGTGATAACACCCGCTTGACAAGAGATCGAGAGATTAAGTTCATCGAACTTTAAAATCTGATTCATTTTTGATAAAGAAATTACAACCTCACCGTTCTGAGCAACGGCACCTCCGCTAAGCCCAGTCCTACCGCCGGAGGGAACAAGTGCAATTTTATTTTTTCTTGCCCAGAAAATAATTTCTTGTACCTCTTTTGTTGTCTGAGGAAAAAGTACGGCTATTGGATTTGGCGTGTAGTAGCGTGTCCAATCTTTTCCGTAATCTTTTAAAATCTCTGGATCTGTTGAGATTTGAGATGTTTTAAGAAAAGTGAGGTCCTTAAGTGCATTCACTAAGTATTCCTTGGGGACTCTTGTCCCTATGGATAAGCTTATCAATGGTATATGGCGAAGTTCAAGTTGATTTCACTTTTTGGATATTTTGAAAATCACTATCCTGATTGATATCGTAGGGTTTCTTTTGTAATCGGCTCTGAAAAATCCTTTCAAGAATTGAAAGCGAAGAGGTAGTATAGGGGATAATGTTGACTCCCCCTTGACGTAGCCACTGTTCAAAAAATTGTCCCAAAATAGAAATCTCTTCAACACCGTAAGTTTTACCGGAACCTTTTAGCTTGTGAAAGGAGTTGATAAGGCCTTCTACATCAGATGAGGTGATAAAAGTTGAGATCTCTTGGATTTTTGCTGGAATACTTTCAATATATTCCTTTTGTAATTCAGATAGTAAGTCATCAATGCTCATGCTGCCATTCTCGTGTTGTCGTATTCAGGTTGCCATTTTGGAAGAGTAAAAAAGAAGGTGCTGCCTTCTCCTGGTTTTGTTGTTACATCGATTTTGCCATCGTGTTCTTCTATAAGTGCCTTTGCAATAGCAAGTCCTAATCCAGTTCCTTTAACTAAAGGATTATCAGGGCTTGAAATCTGTCTAAATTTTTGGAAGAGGATAGATTTTTCTTGGGGAGTCATGCCCTTACCATGATCACGAACCATAATTTTTATGGCTTCGTTTTCCTTGGCTTCCACCAAGATATCAACAGTACCGCCTGAAGGAGAAAACTTTATGGCATTAGAAACGAGATTTGTTATGACTTGCTGAATTCGATCCGCATCACAAAATACTAAAAAAGAAAAAGAGTTCCCTTTTTTGATTTGAACATTAAAAGACTGCGCCAGTCCTTGTAAGCTTGAAGCGGTTTTATCAATGATATCATCAAGAGAAGACCATTCTTGTTTGAGAGGTAATTTTTTGGCATCGATCTTGGCCATATCAAGAATATCATTGATAAGACGAATGAGGCGGTCTGTTTCGGTTTCTGCAATACAAATGAGATTTAAAATATCGTCTGGAATTTTTCCCATAACACCTTCGGAGATCAGACCGAGAGAGCCTTTTATTGACGTCATAGGTGTACGTAATTCGTGGGAGGCGATATTTAAAAAATCAGATTTTGCAGCATCAAGTGATTTTAATTCTTCCATGTTTCTTAATACCTCTTGGGCCATCAAATTAAATGTTGATTGTAGCTCCCCCATTTCATCGTCTTCTGGAGTATCAAAACTATAGGAGTATTTACCATTTAAAAAATCATTCATTCGTAGGGTTGTATTTTTAATGGGGATAAATATTTGTGAATTGATATAAAAAGCCATACCCAAAAGGATTAAAAATATCGAAGCAAAAAGAGCAACGGAATAGAAATATAAGCGTTTCTCAAGGTATTCAATTTCTTTAAGAAAATTATTTACATAAACACGATCGTTTTCTAAAAATATTTGAATACGTCGTTTTAAGAGAGATCTATTACCTGATGTATAGGCTTGGATGATATCACTAAAACTTGATTGTCTTTTTTCTGGAGTTATTTCTGCACGTATTTCTTGAAGATTTTTTATAAGGATATCACTTATTTTTTGATCGGATAAGTTTTCAAGTAGTGACCTTGCTTCCAAAGCAAGATGAATATTTTTTTCGTAAAATTTAATGCCAGAGAACATAGAAAATCCGGTATAGGCAAGTAGAGAAGATGCAAAAGCAAAAAGCATCATAATAAGTATGAGTTTAAGCTGAAGTGGCTTCATCTTATGCCACCTTTTTTAAGAGGCCCTCGATTTGGTCACAAAGGGTTCTGGGTTCAAATGGCTTTTGGATATAGCCAATGGCACCGAGGTCGAGAACGATTTTGATATCGGACTCTTGAGATTTAGCGCTTAAAAAAATAACGGGTGTTTTAAATTGAGGATTTTGTCTGAGTTGCTTTAATACGGCAGCACCATCCATAGATGGCATCATTCCATCTAAGAGAATAAGATCAAAAGAGTTATTAAGAATTGTGTTGAATGCAATCTTACCATCAGAAACAACGGTTACGTGATGATGTCCAATTTTTTCTAAAGTAATTTTGGCAATGGCAGCAATATTAAGGTCATCTTCTGCTAAAAGGATCTTCATCTTATGCGGCCTTCCTTAAGAGAGTTTGATACATCCAAGAACGAATTTGTTGGAGGAATTGGTCTTTAACGCCTACAAAATGTGTTTTGACGATCCATTCGTGTGGATTTTGTGTTGGGGCTACGGAAATAACTTTTATCATAGGAGAGTCCAGTTGAAGCTCAGAAAATAGGGGGCTATTGATTTGAAAAGCAGCCACATTTTCTGGTTGATAATTCATGGAGAGAGTTAGCCCGAGTTCAGAGACAGAAAGAATTTGAATATCTAACTCTATTTTAGCCTGAATCTTTTGTAGAGTTAAATCAACTTCTGGCCATTTTGTTGGTCCTTTTTTATTTAAAAGAGCCTCAACCTTTTCTAAAAAAATAATAGGATCGATCGGTTTTACAATATAGTCATCAACGCCAAGGCGGAGAGCTCTTTGTACGTCGTTTCGGGTTTTGCGTCCTGTGAGTAGAGCTACAGTGAGATCTTTCCACTTTTGATTATTTTTTATCTTAATAAGAACTTCAAATCCTGACATTTGTGGCATATTGGCATCGAGTATGACCATATCAAATGAAAATTTATCTAAAAACTCGAGAGCTTGAGAGCCGTTTTTAGCGACCACAACATCGTGATGGCGTTGACTCAAAAGCCTATGAGATAATTTTAAAATGTCTTCGTCGTCATCGACCAAAAGAATTCTTGCCATAACTAATTAACCTATCGGAATTCTTGTGAGAATAATGAGTTGAAGGGTAAAAATTTTTAGACGAATAAATCGAAAAAATCAAAACCTATTGTATAGAGGCGACAAAGGTCTATAAAATTTTTTTTAATGAGTACAAATCATAAAAAACGAAGAGAGGTCTGCCAATGCATGAATGGAGCAAGCTAGAATGCTCAAACAATCCAGACCAATGTCTTGATGAAACTTATGATAAGAGTTGAGAAAGCTCTCCTGAACGGAACATTTCTGTCATGATATCGCTACCGCCAACGAGTTCTTTTTTAACGTAGAGTTGTGGGATGGTAGGCCAATTTCCATAAACTTTAATGCCTTCACGAATCTCTCTATCCTCTAAAACATTGACGCCCTCAAAAGGGATATTCAGATCTTTAAGAATTGAAACTGCTTTAGCAGAAAAGCCACACATAGGGAAATCTGGGGTTCCTTTCATAAAAAGGACAACAGGACTATTATTGAGATAACCTTCAATTTTGCTTTTAGTTTGTTCGTTAAGTGCTTCCATTATAACCTCTACTTTTCTTGTGTAGTGATGGCCCGTATTGTAAGGGCATGAATTTCTCCACTTTTTAATTCTTCTTGGAAAATATTATGGACCATTCTTTGCCGTTGGATACGATTCTGTCCGCTAAAGTGATCGGAAACAACAAGAACCTGAATGTGATCTCCGGTTCCGGTCATATCTCCAACTTCAACGTGGGCGCTGCTGTAAGTATCGAGAATCCTTTGACGAATTTGGTCTAGCGTCATATTTCTCCTAAAAAATAAGTGTGCAATCCTTATAACTGATTTGCAGATTAAAGACAAGGCGTGTTATATGTTTTTTATGTTCTATTCGCCGGTAGACCCTAAGTGCTTAAAAAGAGAGAGAGAAAAGGCAAAACTTTTAAAAAAAACCTCATGGTGGAATCAAAAAATCCAAGAAGGGGTTTGTTATTATTGTGGCAACAAATTTGAAGCACAAGATTTAACCATGGATCATAAAGTCCCGCTAGCGCGTGGCGGGACATCTTCTCGAAACAATATTGTCTGCTGCTGTAAAGACTGCAATACA
>JBDHWX010000055.1:0-10133 GCA_039810365.1 Bdellovibrionales bacterium
TAACGCTTGCCGAGATTGATCTTGTTTTTGAAAATGACAATGAAGTCATTTTGGTAGAGGTAAAAAAAACGAGCCATCATGATTTTTTAAACGATCGCATCTCTCAAAGACAAAAAGACAGACTTTATCTGGCATTTGCGAATCTACAGGCCAGTTTGCAAAAAGACCTTATCTTTCACTATGTCGTAGTTGATACCCATGACAAACTCTATATTTTTGATGATTTTCTTTAAGGATTAGGGACTTGACTCTTTTTATCTTTAATAGAAAGATTTAAGCAGTATATGACAAATCTTAAGAAACTCTTGAGCATCATCGTTATAGGTTCATTACTTACGCTGAGCCTTCCTGCCAGAGCAGATTCGAGTCGTGAATTTATTATGAGTGTGACTTATGGAACTTTAGCAGGCACCCTTCTTGGAGTTGCCTCTTTGGCTTTCGAAGATAAACCCTCAGATAAATTGCAAAATGTGGCACGTGGAGCTTCTCTGGGACTATATGCTGGGATCTTATTAGGTCTTTATGTTGTTTATGCCGTTCCAGATGAAAATGATGAACTCAATAAAATTCTGCCGCCAGATGAAAACGTTCATATTGTGCCTTCCATTTATCCTGTGATTACAAAGAAGGGAAAGATAGACGGGGCTGGCGTTCAGTTAAGTATTCTTAATTTTTAAGAGCCATTTTTAGTTAGTCCTGACTCTGTTTTTCCGTCAAACAAAAATCCTATGTTAAATCTTCTTTCGGGTTGAGAACCCATGAGTTGCTCTTGTGAGTAAATAAGTGCCCAACAATCTCCAGGGGGTTTGATGTGCGTTGTAAAGGCATATGATTGCAGAGAGCTGTGGATTAAATCATAAGTAACAGAGCCTGTGAGCTGGATATATCGAATATTGACCCCGGCGCCAAGGGTGATATCTCGTGTTTTGTTATTAACATTGACTTGCTTGTTACTACTGACAAGAAAATCTTGAGAGTATGTTGTTTGGATGTAATCTCTTCGGTCATTATAGACCTTGATACGAGTGGCATTAGAACTTACATTTTGATAGGGATAATATTTGATAAGCATGTTCATTTCAAAATTATCAAAAGTTGTTTCGATGAGATTTGAAATTTCTGACCAGGGGTAACGATTTTGTGTTGAGGCAATGGTTCTTCTTTTTTCATAAAGGTCATAAGATTGCCATGCTTTATAACGAATAATTTGGTCGTATCGAGATGTTCCCTCGACCCATCGCTTTCTTAAGACTTTATTAGTCAGAGAATAAGTGATCAGGTTTCTGTCAAAAACGCGATCTCTGTAATCGAACTGGATATTGTCAAAGTCACTGATGGGTTGGTCTTTAAGATAATTGGGCTCAAACTCACTATCGCCAAAAAAGGGATGCTTTTTTTGGCGATTCCAAGGAATAATGCTGTAATTAACCTCGGGTAAAAGAACGTGCTTGTAGCGGTTGGCAAGGGGATCGGTTGTGCTTCCAAAGATTTTGCTAAAGTGGACTCCCGTTGTCGCATTAAATTGCAAATACCGTCGATATGCTGATGGATCATCACCTGTTGGAAACTGATAATTTGTTTCTCTATATGTAACAGACGGAACAAAGTGAAAAGCCTCTCCATAGTAAAGAGGATAGCTCAAAGAGGGCTGAAGATCGAGACGTTGTCCCACACGAATTAAATCTGTTTGAGGATCGTATTTGCCATCAGGTGGTACAGGAGAGCCTGAGGCATCGAGATCGTCATAACTTCTATTTCCTCTGGTGAGATTAAGATAGTTGACATCAAACTGAAATAGTAAATTTTTCCAAATTGGTATTGGCATCATAGAGAGATTAACTTCTGGAAATCTATGAACAGAATCGTTGTTGTTTCCCACAGGATTTTCAAGCAGAAGACTTTGATAATAAGAAGTGTCAACACTCCAATGAAAAAGATCGGAGTTTTTAACTAGCGATATCCGGCTTTCAAGATTAGAGTCTCCATGACCTGAAACCTCAAGAGGATAATCTCGAGGGTAACGAGTGTCACTAACAGAATGAATATCCATCATTTGTACAAATCCGTAGGGCATCTCATAGTGATGTTTATAATTAACAAACCAACGAGAGAAAATACTTTGAGAAGGATTAAACTGAGGTTCCAAGTCTTGCTGAGAAAAATAACGATCCTTGATATAGCCAAAATCAAAGCTGCCATGGCTTTCTTCGGATAAAACATAACGATAATTTAAGAGTCCCTTAAGGCCGCGACGAGTGTAATTCTTAACTGTGATTGTAGAGTCCGTGCTATCTGACATGGCCCAGAAAAAACTTTGTTGATAGGTAAATCCACTAGCACCACTTTGTTGAAAACCGGGAAACAGGAGACCCGTTTGTCTTTCGCTTTTTATTGGCACAATGAGATAAGGAAACCAAAGTGCTGGAACTTTTCCAAAATAGACGGTTGCGTTTCGAATATAAGCATAACCACCAATTTCAGCATCAACTTTTGATCCACGAAAACTCCAAAATGCAGGGCAGTTGGTACAAGCTGTGTATTGACCCGACGTTGTTTCGTATCTGTCTTCAGAAACTTTTTTAATCGTTTCTCCCTCAAATAAAACTTGGCCTACTTGTACAAACCCATTTGTGATTTCGCCAGTGTTCTTTTTGTAATTTAAAACAATTTTATCTGCTTGTAATTTTGCCTCATTACTCACCATGGTCACATTGCCTTGACAAGTCATGGTTGTATTTTTTGTATCAATGGAGGCCTTGTCACAAGCAATAAATTGTCCTTGATAGATAATTTGAACGTGGCTGTCGAGTTCAATAATTTGATTTTTTTTATCAAAGCCCTTAAAAGTCGCATTATCAGAATCAAAAATGATTCCATCGGCGGTATTTTGTTGTGCGTATGCAAGGGTAAAAAAACAAACAACTAGGCTGGTAAAAACAAGATGCTTTAAAAAACTCATTGCTGTTAATTTTATCTAGGAAAAATCCTTTAAGGAAAGCTTTTCCTTTTGGCTTCGACATGATGCCTTATTTTGTCTTAAACTCATAGACTCCGTCCCATTCGGGAGGTGGTGGATTTTGAATATAATCTGAACATCTTTGAATGTAGAGTTGTGTTGGGCGGTCATCGGGAACAAGATTAAGAGCCCTACTAAAAACAGTTAGTGCTTCGTTAAATTTTTTTTCGTGATAAAGACTAAGTCCCTTTGAAAACTCTTGAAGTCCTTCTTGAATGTGCGGGGCGAGGCTGTCTTGCTTTTTGGCCACAAGTTCGTAAATAGTTACAGGAACGTGTTTTCCTTTAACGCGTACAAGATCAAGTTTTCGACACGCAAATTGCTCTTTAATTTCGTTAAATGTTGTTTCGCTGATGATAATGCGTGTGCCATAATTTTTGTTAGTGCCTTCAAGACGAGAAGCCAAGTTTACGGCATCTCCCATAACGGTATAAGAGCGTACAATATCAGAACCCATATTGCCCACACTCATTTGTCCGGTGTTAATGCCAATTCCAATATCAATTTCGGGGAGTTTTTCTTCGATAAAGGCCTTATTTAATTTTTTGAGTTCTTCAAGCATTTCAAGAGCCGTTTGACAGGCCTGTTGAGCGTGTGCTTTAGAGGCAACAGGAGCTCCATAAAAGGCCATAATGGCATCACCAATATATTTATCAAGTGTTCCATTATTTTTAAAAACAAGTCTTGTCATGGGGGTTAAGTAACGATTTAAAAATTTGCTTAAGATTTCTGGTTCAAATTTTTCAGAAAGAGTTGTAAAACCTCGAAGGTCTGAAAACATGACCGTCATAAATTCTTTTTTGCCACCAAGGTTAACGTTTTCGGGATGCTTAAGAATTTCGTTAACAACAGCAGGAGAAACATATTTTTGAAAAGTTGTTTTGAGTTCACGCTTTTTTCTTTCTTCGACTAGATATTTATAAAAAGTGAGAATCATGTAAATGATAAGAACTTCTATGAGAGGAAATACGATCATCGTAACCCATCCCTTAGAAAACAAAAAGAAGCGGTCAATAAAATAAATAAAAAGAAAGCTCACAGATGCGGTAAAAAGTCCTAGGACGGCTCCAAAGTGAGAGATTAAAAAACTTAAAATGATACCCAAACCAAGCAAAAGTCCCATCATATAGAGAGGCTCGTTGTAATAGGTTTTCATAAATTGATGATTAAGTAGATTTTCTGTAATATTGGCGTGAGTTTCGACCCCGGGATAGGTTTCTTCAAAAGGTGTTACCCGCATATCATAAATGCCAACGGCTGTAGCTCCCACAAAAATAATTTTATCTTTAAAAAAATCTTTTTTATTTACAGTGAGGTTTTGGATGTGTCCGTGAATTCTTTGAGAAATGTTGGCGGTCTCAGAATCACTTAAAAGTTGGGCTACACTCATATGAGGGAACATTTTTTGAGGCCCCGCATAGTTAATGGGCAAAAAACCTTCAGTGTTGACGGGAATTTTTTCAAGGTCTTCTCCTGTTTCTGAATCCATAAGGGAGAGCTCGTTGATCATCTTGTATCTAGGGTTTGTGGGATCAAAACCGAGAGTGATTTTGGCATTGAGTTTTTTTGAGATAAGAAAAGATTTAAAAGCAAGACTTGGAATAGTGAGCTCACCGTATCGAGCAATGAGCCTTGATTTTCTTATATAGCCATCGCTATCTGGAAAAGCATTAAAAAATGCAAAGTGTTTAGCCCCTTGAGAAAGAAGAGGAACGTTGATCCAAAATTTTTGTGCTGCCTGGATAGGATTTTTTAAGAGTTCATTTTTTTGTTTTTGAATCCACTCTTGAGCTGTTGTATTTTTTAAGTCTTCGGATTTTTCTTGAAAGAGCTTCCAATTTTGTTCAATAAGGTTTTGACTAACGTTGTTATCTAAGAAATCAAAACAAAACTTAGCTTGTTGTTCGTAGATTGTTTTTTTTATCTTTGCTAAAGATAAATCAGGGTTTTTATTTTTGGTATCGGATGCAATTTTTTGTAAGGCTGCTTTCAAAAAGTCTTGAATGGGTGCAGGCGGAGAAGAATTAAAGTCATCAAGTAAGATAAGGGGGGTTTCTTCTTTATCCATGAGGGGATATTCTGGACTCAGCTGGGCAATTTGATTAGCACAGGCTTCTTGGTAGGCTAAAAACTCTATGGAGGGATCGTAGTATGTTCCTAAGACAATGTGGTCAGAAAAATCATGAATACTTTTTGCTAGGATATTGTCATATTGGGGGTCTTCTTCTGCAAAAATAATATCAAAGCCAATAACTGAAACCTGATATTTTTTTAAGGCATCAATAATTTTAGCAATAATATCGCGGTGCCAGGGCCATCTGCCAAACTCTTCTAAAGATTCCTCGTCAATAGCAAGAATTGCAATTTTATTTGAAACTTTTTTTGTGCCAAGGCTTATCATGCGAAGATCAATTGATTTTTGATGAGCAATTTGAATAATTTTAAGAAGAGGATTTTTGTGTTCGCTTTGATTGGGGTTGTTGTAATATTGATAACTAATAAAAACCAAAAAAATTGTTAAGATAAGGCCAAGTTTAAAGGCCGATGGTTGGAAAAATTTTTTCATGAATCAGAGTCTCCGGGATGTTTAAGCTTGGTAATAAGATCGTAAATCTCACGCCTTGTAAGATCTGTGAGATCTTGGATTTTTTTTAAAATGTCAGATGGTTTTAAGTTTTCGGCTATCAAATTTTGAATTTCTTTTTTAAGATCCTCTAAATTTAAAAGAGTATTTTTTTGACCAGGATAAATAACAACAAATTCTCCTTTGGCTTTATCTTGTAAGTGTTTTATCATTTCTGGAATTTCAAGATACAAAGATTCTTCAAATTTTTTTGTACCCTCTCTTAAGATGAAAACTTTTTCTTTAAAAATATCTTGGGCGTCTTGAAGGTGTTCTAAAATACGATGGGGTGATTCAAAAAAAACAATTTTATCTGCAACAGTGGCCTTTTCTTTAAAAAACTTTTTGCGCTCTTGAGATTTTGTGGGAGCAAAGCCTGCAAAAAAATGACTAACGCCACCAATAGGACAAATACTGAGTGCAAGTGTTAAGGCTGAGGGGCCGGGGATGCCGCAGACAGGGATATTGTTTTCATAAGCAAGTTTTAAAAGAGGAAAACCTGGATCTGAGATATTGGGTGTTCCTGCATCAGAGACAAGGGCAATATTTTTGCCTTTTAAAAGCTCTTGGATAAGTTCTTGGGCTGAATCTTTTTCGTTGTGGTTGTGGTGAGAGACAAGCTTTTTAATGGGGATTGAAAGTTCAAGAGCAAAGCTTTTAAAAATGCGGGTATCTTCTGCTGCAACAATATCAACAAGACCTAGGGCGTGACGGGCACGAGGTAAAAGATCTTGGTTGTTGCCAATGGGGAGAGCTACAATAAAAAGAGTACCTGTGGGTTTTGGGTAATGCAGATTCTGGTCTTTGTTCATATTGTGAAAAAAATCCCCCTTAAGATATAATACATGAATACGGTGTGAGGTCAAAATGAGAGCAGAGGTTACGAAAAACGGAGATATTACAATCGTGCGCCTTGAGGGGCATATTAGTATGGATACGGTACCGCTGTTTCGTGAGCACTGTATGAATAAGCTTAAAGGCGAAAAGGTTGTCTTTGATTTAAGCGGTTTGAATTTTGTAGGCTCTGTGGGGATTACCTCATTTTTTGAAATAATTAAAGATTTGGTTGAACTTCATGTTTTAGATCTTAAATTTTGTTCTGTAAAAACGGAATTTCAAAGATTGTTGCAGGCATGGTTTGCTGATAATGTGGATATATACGAAGCTAAAGAACAAGCTGTATTGGCTTTTTTAAACCCTGTGCCCAAGGTTTTATCTGGCCAGCCTATTAGGATTCCTAACTTTCACTTAATTGATGAAAGTTTTATTGAACCATCAAGCGAAGATCCCGAAGACGAGGATTAAAAATAGCTTTTGGGTTTCTTTTATCTATGCAAGATTATTATACAACCGTGAGCAAAATAGACTCGATTCCATAACAGTCATGAGTAAAATGAAATGATGTCCATTTTACTCATAAATGGACACTATGAACTTTAGTTTTTAATGTTGTTTTTGAATAAGCCTTTTAAGATCATCAATTTGTTTTTTAAGCTCAGCGTTTTGCTTTTTAAGAGCTAGAATTTCTTGATCTTGGTGAGAATCTTTTTGTTCGATGGATGCAATTTTTCTTTCGACTGTTTTAAGCCTACTATCAAGATCAGCAATTTGTTGAGAACTCATTTCGCACTTGTTATTAAGTTCTTGAACAGCACCAATAAGTGGTGAAACAAGGTTACCATACTGAACAGAAAGATATCCAGTATTTGGATTTTCTTTAACAAGATCCGGGTAAACTTCTTGAACGTCTTGGGCGATAAGACCAAGTTCGTGTTTGTGAGAGTCTTTCCAATCAAATTCTACAGGTTTTAATTTTAGAATTTGAGCAAGTGGAGACTCAAGTGGTGTGATATTTTCTTTTAAGCGTTTATCAGAGGAATAATAATAAGCAGCAGCTGTAACGCCACCTGTTCCATTAATGGTCACAGAACCCGCTGCACCAAATTCTCCGTAAATAAGGGGATTGTCAGAAGCAGCATTATTGATATAGAGTTTGTTATTGACACCGATATATACTGAGCTTGGGCCAGCTTGATAACCAATAAAAACGTTTCCAGAAGAGGAAAGGGAAACACTGTTACGACCTGCCTCATACCCAATAGCCGTATTGTTATTACCTGTTGTGATATTCGAAAGGGCATTATATCCACTTGCGGTGTTGTAGGAGCCTGAGGTGTTGGATACAAGGGCAGAGGCACCGCTTGCGGTGTTGGAGGAGCCTGTGTTTGTCGTGTTTTGAGAGCCTAAAAATACGTTTGAAGATCCACCCTGTTGATGGATAAACCGAGAGCCATTAAAATAAATCTGACTTGTTGTAATATCCGGATAAGTTGAAAAGGTCACTTTTGTACCGTTATCGGTTACAGAAGAATCTGTTAGGCCACCAGTTGTATTAGACCATTTTGTCATAACGTTTGTTGTGCCTGTACCTATTACAGGAGTAGAACCACCAGCCACACCACTTAAGAGATACTCAGTGCCAGTTGATGTTCTATAGTAGAGTTTTTTATCAGAATTTTTACTGTAAATTTGGCCATAGCCTGCAACACCACTAGCAGGTGGTGATGTCATATCTGGCAATCTTAAAACATCATTGATAGCAACATATTTTGAAGAAAAATTTCCACCAATCAAAGGTGTATCAGAAGCAGTATTATTGATGTAGAGTCTATCGTTAAAGGGTACAACTGAAGATGGTGGGCCGGCTTCATTTCCAATAAAAATATTCCCACTAGAGGTAAAGGGTGCGAAGAATGTATCATCTATAGCGGCTGCACCTGCGTTGTAGCCAATGGCAACGTTAGAGATTCCGCCTGCCGAATTGGCTAGAGCATTATAGCCGATTACCGTATTGTTGTTACCAAGGTCGTTGGATATAAGAGCTCTATATCCGATTGCGGTGTTGTAGGAGCCATTGGTGTTGGAGTAAAGAGCTTGCGCTCCACTTGCGGTGTTGAACTGCCCTCCGTGACCAGGAGTAGTCCTTAATCCAGCTTCTCGTCCAACAAAGCTGTTAGAGTTGTCTCCAGCATCGTGCATAACAGTAGCGCCAGAAAAAGAAATAATGCTATTGGCAAAATCCACACCGCTTGCACCGTTATCTGTAATTGAAGAGTCGGCAAGAGAAGTAGCACTGGCAGCTTTTGGAATTTTGTTGGTAGTTAAACCACTTAATGTGCCACTAATAGTACTAGGCTTCCATGATCCACCACTGGAGCTATCCCAAGTTAAGACTTCGCCGTTGTTGGGAGCTGTACTTGCAACAGATCGACCTTGTAAACCAGTTACTGTGAAATCAAGAGAGCCGGTTGGGGATGTTCCATTTAAAGCGACACTCACATCTTTACCTATAGCAAGAGGCTCCCATTTTCCGGCACCACCACCGGTATTTTTCCATCTTAAAATTTGATTATCAGTTGTTCCGGCATCGATAGCTGCATTGGCATTTACCCTTGCATCAACGTAAGTTTTAACGGCGTGTTCTGTTGCAATTGTTTCATCAGAATTTCCTGTTAACCCAGTATCTGCAGAGAATTTATTAACTCCAACTCCTGCAGGGAAAATTAATTTACCATTAGCATCAACAGAAACAGCAGGGTCAGGCGAACCATCAGAAGCCACAAGATAAGAATTATAAGCAGGTTCCCACTTAGTACTTGTACTATTCCATTTTAAAACCTGTCCATTTTGTATGCCAGATGTTGGTAAACCGCCAGCTTGAAGAGCTGCGTATTCTGTGTGAGTGAGTAGTCCTCCAACAGTAGTTGCAGCATCGGAGGCCATAGGAATATTGAGTTTATGATCGCCAGTTAAATTGTTAATCCATTCTGGCCCAGAGTGTATGCCACCCGAGGTTGTGCTTGTGGTCAGAGTTTGAGAAGATGTTGAATCTCCGGCCAACTGACCAAGACCACCACCAGCACCAACAGCGGTTAAGTCATACTCAGTATTATCAGAGCCACGATAATAAAGTTTGTGATCTGAGTTTTTAACGTAAATTTGTCCATAGCCAGCAGTAGCTGATCCTGGGGGAGAAGTCATGTCTGGCAATCTTAAAACATTGTTGATGGCAACATACTGGCTAGAAAAATCTCCACCAATAAGAGGTGTTGCAGTATTGCTATTAGAAATATAAAGTTTATTACTACCAGTTTCGTTATAACCGGCTTGATAACCTAAAAAGAGATTTGCATTTCCTGATACATTAGAATAACCAGCTTCATAGCCTAAACCTACATTTTGATCGCCGTGATTATTACTAGAAAGAGCATTATACCCCACGGCTGTATTTTTTTCTCCATCGGTGTTGCTGTAGAGGGTTCCTGTACCAAGTCCTACGTTATATTGTCCTGTTGTGTTTGATTTTAGCGATTGAACGCCAAAGGCAGCGTTGTTGCCGCCTGAGGTATTAGAGTTTAATGCACTGGCACCAACAGCAGTGTTGCTACTAGCTGTGTTACGTTGAAGAGCATAGGCACCAACAGATGTGTTGTC
>JBDHWX010000056.1:0-10119 GCA_039810365.1 Bdellovibrionales bacterium
CTATCAAATGGTGCATCATTTGGTCTTCGTTATGGTCAATTTAAACCAGAAGCAGCAGCACCTAATGATGAAACAATCAGCCAATACTTTGCTGATGCTAAATTTACATTCTAATTTTGAGAGTGTAAGTTGAGACGGGATTTAAAACCGTCACCAAAAAGGCTATGGGAAACCATAGCCTTTTTTTATTGTTTTCTCATTTCTAAATTTAAGCTATTATAAAACCTGTTACATAACAAAGTGAGAATCATGAAGTACCTAGCTCGAATTTTAACGCTATTTTTCATTTTCTCAGTGACATATCTTGATTCTTCTCACGCCATTGTTCGAAAACGCATGGAGCTTGACCCTGTCACCACCAAAGAGCTTTTAAATATTGTACGCTTAAGTAAAGATCTTCAAAAATATATGTATGAAAAAAAAGATCCCCTTGTGCAAACGCAAGTAAGTCTTTTAAAAGCCAATATCGATAAAACTCTAAAAACAATTGAAAGTACCCAAGGCCAACATATTTCGAAAATGCTTAAAACCATTAACCAAGATTTAGTCAATGCCCAATCGGTTACAGGAAAAGACCGGGTTAAGTTTTTACAAAGTGCTTTTAAACAGCTTGTTATGCTCTATCAGTCCTATAAAATTGAAGCCCCCTACAAAGTCTTTTTTTGCCAAGTTGATAGAAGTGTCTGGATCCAAGAGGGAAATAAACCTCAAAATCCCTTTATAGAAAACTCAAAATGCGGGAGACCGGTTAACTAAGGATGGATCAATTTTTAAACTCTTTGCCAAGGTGGGCTCTTGTGGGTGGTTCTTTAGCCATAGGGCTTTTTTTGATCCTTCTTTTTAATCCACCCCACACGGCCTGTGATTCACAATTTGAAATTTTTCAAAAATCAGAAACTCCATTTTTATATAAAGATGCAGCCAAAAAATTTGATCTCGATACAGGCTATGAAAAAACAAAAAAAATGTGTGCAGAAAATAGACTGCCCGGAAGCTGTTTTCAATTTTTTGAAGGCATAAGATTGCTCGTTAAAGATTTAAAAACAATATCCTTAGAGTGTCGGCCAAAAATTTCTGCGCGTAGCGAAGTCTCCAATGCTCTTTGGGATGGTCTTGGTTTTATTTTTGAATTAGCTTGGGGCACAACACCGCCTAAGAGCTATTATGATAAGGCGGGTTGGCTAGATAGCACTCATATGACCATTTTTTGTGATCTGCAAAAATTTGTTCAAGATAGTTTTTCCCAAGACGATTGGGTACAGTTTCGAGAAAAAACACTAACAAGCTTACCTGGGGCCAATACCATAGGGCGAGCAGAGGCTTGGAATAGATCCTTGTTTACTCTAAAATGCCAGATGTGATTTAATTATAATGCCTTGAGTTTTAACCCAATGGTTTAAGGAGAAGAACCATGACTTTGCATAAAGGAACGCTCAAACAACTTTGGTGGATTTTTTTCTTAGAGCTTTTGGCAATACCTTTGATGTTTGGAGCTGATCTTTTTATAAAAAATGTGACCTATGCCCCAGCTTTTATTATTTTAGGATTGGTGATCATCGACTTTGTAGTATTAAAAATCATACGCAAATGGTCTGATGGCTATGCAAGTTTTGTTTATTGGTTTTTGTATGTCCATCTTTTTATTTTTCTTATCCCACTTCTTTTTGGAAGACTTGCCGTCTTAATGACAATTTGGGATAAAAGCTTTGAACAAATTCGTTTTATTTCTTTTTCTGGCCCAGAGTTTTATAGTCTTTCAGAAAAAATGTATTTTGTTCTTTTATGTGGGATTCTGCTCGATATTATTATTCACACACTTAAATTTAAAAGACTTAAAAGTAAGAAACAAATCTAAGGGCTTCTTGATGCCCAGATAATGAAGAGTTCATTGGGAGAGGTTTTAAGGAGTTTAAATCCAAAAGGTTTGAGAAGCCTTTTTTTGAAACTTTTGTTTTAAAGAATCTTCTTTTTTACAATCGATTGGATTTTCTTTGGGTTTGTATTGTGGAAATTGTTGGATAAGGGCCGCTGTATGGTCGTCTAAGACTTTAAGTTTTGTTTTAAAAAATACTTCGAGCTGTTCTTTACTATATCTTTTATGAAAATTTTGTGAATCGTAATAAAGAGCGGCATTGGGGGTTTGGGCCAGCATATAATCTATTCCCGCATTGACAAAGCCAAGGATGTTTTCTGAGTTTTGTGTTAAGGCTTTAAGGATATAGATTTCGGTTGCAAGAAGCTCGTCAATCTCATGTGAGGTTTCTTTAATATGATCAATAATGGAATAACCTTGATAAGGGATATAAAAAAACTCTCTTTTTATGAGAGAAAAATAATTAAAGAGTTTTGCATCGGTAAGGGGATCTATTGTCGTTTCTCCTTGAACGTAATTTAAGGCTTCTTCTAAACTGCACTGAGAAGTTTTTAATTGTGCTAAAAATAAATTTTGAGTGTTGGTGTTAAAGGTGTTTTGGGTGATGTAGCGGTCGTATTCTTTTAAAAGATAATTTTGAATAACAATAGCAGAATCCACTTCGCCCAAGAGGTGTGTCACCTCGTGTATATAGACGGTGTAGATTTGCTTTCTTAAGGATTCTTTGGGAAATCGAGCAAGATTTTTAACGTTCATACAAATGATCGGAGCCTTGGTATTAAGATCTACAGATGCATCTTTACTTTGGTTGTCGCCATCAATACATTGAGTGTCATAATGTTTTTCAATTTGAATTTGTTTGATAAAATCATTTGATGTGAATGTAGGACAGTCGATTTTTTGTTTCTGACACCAAAGGGCTAGGGCTCCATTGAGCCTTACTTGTATAGATTTAAGGTCGTTTGAAGCTCTAAAATCTTGTAAGAAGCTATTTAAGATTGTTGAGGTTTCTTGTTTTAGGCGCTTTTCATTGTTTAAGATATCTTCTACATCACCGATAGAAGACCCGATGGCATTGGTGCCTCCCATATCACCTCCACCATTGGTCGTACTGCCGGTGTTGTTGTATACGGATACGACACGGTCTTTAGGTGTGCATGCGCTAGCAAGAATTAAAAAGGCTAGTAATAAGAATTTTTTTGTTCTGAAATGTTTTAAAAAAGACATCAAGTGACTATTTACAAGCTCTGTGCCAAGAGAGACGCCCCAAATGTGCATTAAATCTCCATAACCCCACCGGCAACAATCATTCCGACAAATTTTGTTACTCCCCCGCCCATTTTAGGTACCTGCTTGTTTTTTGACCCCCGCCGCGTCATTTATACAGGTACCATTTGTCAGAGTTGACGCGGCGGGGGTCAAAAAACAAGCAGGTACCTCTAAAAGAGGAGGGTGATGGATGTTCCAATGCCATAGGTTGATTCTATGAGAAGGTGTCCGCCCCAAAGCTCCATGGTCCTTTTAGCGCGATAAAGCCCAAGACCATAACCATTTTTCTTTTTCCAAGAGTAATAGCGATTTCCAATATTTTTTAAAATATCAGGGGGGATTCCACATCCATCATCTTGCACACAAAGCCAAATTTTTTCATTTTCTCCTTTTAAAATAATTTTGATTTCTCCGTAAGGAGCTTTTTTATAAATTGCTTCAACAGAGTTATTTAAAATATTAGACAAAATTCTTTTAAATTCACGAGTTCTTGAAAAAGTGAGATGCTTAAAGACAGAGCCACTAAAAGCCGTATGAATACGAATACCCAAAGGCAGAGTAAGCCTTTTTTCTTCGATAATACTTTCAATCGTTGTTGCAATATTCACCTCAAGAGGAGCCTCTTCTTTAACAATCTTTGCCTTTTGGTGATGATTCAAAAGATCTTCTGCAATTTCCTGAATCCTTCTTGTTGCCTGTACAGCCATCCTTCTTTTTTGCTCATCAAAATGACCAGGATGAGAAATGACAGCTAGCAATGCTCCCAGAGGTGATCGTATATCGTGGGCCATTTGTAGAGAAATATCTGTCACGTTTTCACTTTTATTATAATAACGTCTTGTATTTTGCATGTTCATAAAACCTCGCATTTCCATATATTTAACGCATAACATCATAAATAAATAGATCTATTAATTTAAAAATTAATATAATTATTAGCGTTTGTGCTAATATTTAAAAGATAAGATAATGAAGATATTTGACTACGCTCACTACAAAAATTTTGTAAATGATTTAATTGAAAGTATGCCCAAAAAGGGGCGAGGACAATATTCTAAAATTGCACAATATCTTAAAATCAACACGGTTGTTGTAAGTCAGATTTTTCGGGGAAAGCGTGACCTAAGCCTTGAACACGCTTTTTTGTTAACTCAATTTTTTGCAATGAATGATCTCGAAAGAGAGTATTTTCTTAATCTTGTACAAAAAGAAAAAGCTTCTCATTATGCTCTTAAAAAACATTTTGAAATAAAATTAAAAGAACTTAAAAAAAGATCCCAAGACTTAAAGGAGCGCATTCAAGTACAAGAGTTAAACGATGAGGCCAAGTTTCAATTTTATTCTCAGTGGTATTACAGTGCCATTCGCCTCTCAACACTTCTTCCTGAGTGTTATAATGCAGAACAAATTGCTCAAAGATTAAGGCTTCCATTAAAAAGAGTGCGAGAGGTTGTTGGTTTTTTGCTTCAATATGGGTTAATTGTAGAAGAAAAAGGAAGGTTAAAAATTGGTCCTTTGAAAACTTATATTGGAGCAGATTCTCCCCACGTTATACGTCATCATAGTAATTGGAGAGTGAAGGGACTAGAAAACATGGAGGATCTAGATGACTCTGAGTTTTTCTTTACATCTCCCATGGTTATTTCTCAAGAGCTACTGAGTGAATATAAAAAAAGGATTCTCGACTTAGTTGAAAGTATGCAACAAAAGATTGAAAAAGCAAAAGACGAAAAACTTGTCTGTCTGAATATTGATTTATTTGATTTGGGTTAAAAAGGAGAACATTTTTAGAGTTTCGTTCCTGGGTTGATTCTTTATTTAAAATAAATGAAAATAAATAGATAAGAAGAAAAACACAAGGCCACTACCAAGATTATAAAACTGTAAAAAGCTTTGGGCGAAAAAATATAAAGGAAAATGATGGAGCCAAATAATATTATTTCTTTATTAAAGGGGATTTTCTTTGAAAATTTCTTTCTCT
Source organism: Bdellovibrionales bacterium (assembly GCA_039810365.1). Classification (GTDB taxonomy): domain Bacteria; phylum Bdellovibrionota; class Bdellovibrionia; order Bdellovibrionales; family JAEYZS01; genus JAEYZS01. The sequence continues at coordinate 5,124 of JBDHWX010000056.1, forward strand.
TAAAGAGAGTCGTCAAGGCTCCCTTCAACTATATTGATTATCAACAGCCTATTTCGTTAAAGCAAATACTTGTTTTTGTTTTTTTGGTAGAAGCTTTTTGCGCAACACTTTTTAATGTCTTCACACTCCATATGAGATCTGCAAATCTCATCACGGGCCTTATTTACGCTCCCATACAGGTCTTGGTTTTTATTGCATTTTTAAGTTTTATTTTAAGCTTTATTTTTGAACGCTTTGAATTATCGAATGCAACATTTCTTCAGATTTTTAAACTTCTTGGTTTTGCAGAGATCATAGGCCTAGTTTTTTCTTTGCCCTTTTTGATTGTTTTTTACTACATCAAATTTTTAGATTTATTTTACTTACTAAGTATTTTGATCTTGCTTGCAAAAGCTTATCTTGTGTTTCGCGGATTGGACCGTCAAATTCAACTCAAGCGCAATATCAACTTGTCCTTGGTGGCGGCTGCAACCATCATATTAGTTTTACCTGCATTGAGTAGTTATCGACAATCCTATCAAATTCGTAAAATAAAAGAAAGTGCTCAAAAACTTCACGAAAAGCAGATGGAAAAGTCCATTAGTGAGCTTGAAAAAGAATTGGGTGGTATAAAATAAAAAACCCTTAAGATTTTCTTAAGGGTTTTGTTTCTGTAAGATTCTTAGAGATTTTTGAATAAAAAACGATTAGGCTCGTGCCGAAGCCTTCTTACCCGTTTTTTTAGACTTTGCTGGCTTACGAGCAGTGGCCTCAGAAAGCTTCACATTAGAGTAATCAATAAAACCTTCTTTTTTCAAAATCCCATCTTTTTTATCAAAGTGAGTTTGGATTTTTATTCCCTGAACCTTGATTTTAAGAGGCGAAATTTTAATTTCTAAAACTTTACCACTTTTGCCCTTTTCGGCTCCTGCAATAACTTGAACAGTATCACCAATTTTAATTTTTAATTTTTTATTTGTCTTAACGCTTGTTTGTTTCACGAACTTACTCCTCAAAATTATGCTTTAGCAGTTTGAACTTTTTTAGGCTTTAATTTTTGTTTAATTTTACTTCTAATACCCAAAGCTTTTTTAGAGAGAAGCTTTGTTGGCTGACTTAAAATGTAACCATCAAAGCCACCGCGATGCTCAATTGTTCTGAGGGTACTGGTTGCAATTTTTAAAGTAAAAGATTGGTTTAAAGCCTGGCTATAGAGCTTTTTATATTGAATATTGGGCTGACTAATAGACTTTGTTTTAATGTTTGAGTGGCTAACTAAGTTGCTTACAACAGGGCCTTTTTGGGTGAGCTCACAACGTGGCATTTTATACTCCTATTTATCAATCATCGAAATGACAGAAAATAGACGAAAAATAGGCTTGTTGGCAACCCTAAAATGTCGTATAAGCTATTCCTGTTCATTTTTAGTGGGATTAACCCCTTTTTAGGAGATTAGCTTGAAAAAAGGTTTTGGAAAATCAAAGTTTAGATCAGATTACCCAGTTGATTTTAAATTCGACTACAAAGATGCAAGTACGCTTGCTCGTTTTGTTATGGAAGGTGGAAAAATTGCACCTGCTCGCATTAGCAAATTAAGCTCAAATCAACAAAGAGACGTTACAAAGCAAATAAAAAAGTCTAGAAGTATTGCGCTTTTACCACTTGGTTCTGATGCTCACGATAGATTCTATGCTGAGCCCATTAGCCCAAAGCCATTTCAGGTCGATTAATTCGCTTTTTTAGCACAAGATTGCACAATTTCGTCAGATGGAGGAAAGTTTTTTGTGGTTTCCACAAGGCATTGCTCCATGATGGAGACCTTGTTGAGTTCAGTTTTCATTGTGGCTCTTGCTGTTGGTCCCATGGCTCGTACCCACCATCTGAGTGGATAGAGATAAGAAATTTCACGAACAACAACACCCTCAGGCGTTTTTTGAGCTGTTTTCAGGTTGTCCCTTAAAGCAAAATTCTTGGTATCGTGATTAAGGGATGCTCGAACAAATGTAAAATTTTTAGAGTTTGTGATCTTGTAATCAAGAGTGTAATCCTGATCTTCGATAGCAGGAACTTTTTTAAAAATTCGAGCCTTAAAGTGATCTTTTGTAAAAGTGCCATCAACTTTAGAGCTACCATCGAGATGATAGTATTTTTGATAGTCTTCTGGAGAAGACCAGATATCGTTTAGAATACTTTGTGATCCCTTTATCAAAACTTGTCGATAGCCAATTGCAATTGTGTAAGTATCGCCATCAATTGGAAGTTCTTCTTTAACCACCACCATGCTAGGAGTTTGGCTTGGCTCAGGAAATAAATTTTTATTATCTTTTAAAAACTCAGAAAAACTTTCTGGATTAGAAAGCTTTTCAAGACGATCACTAAAAATTTTTAGAATTTCTTTTTCGGGAGTTGCAAGGGCCGGTATGGCTGCTAGCAAAGTAACAAAAAAGAGAAGCCTCATAGTGATGCCACAGAAGATGAATCAGAAGTATTGGGTGAAGAGCCCCCTATACCATCAAGAGTTAAATCATCTGTGCTATCAAGTAGATCCATCATGGCAGAATCGCTTGAGGCCATTTGATTTGATTCTTTTACGATATCAAGCAGCGACTCAAAGGCGGCAATTGCGGTATCAAGATCTTCTTTAGTGTGAGAGGCCATAACCGAACAACGGATAATGGCTTGCCCCTTGGGAACGGCCGGATAAACCACTGGAGTTACAAAAACTCCTTTTTCTAGAAGTTGTTGGCAAAGATAAAGGGCTCCCTCATCAGCTCCGACATAAACTGGAATAACACAAGTTTCGGTATTCATAGTGTTAAGGCCAATTTTATCAAAAGCATTTTTTAGGTATTGAGCATTTTCTCGGACTCGGGCTACAAGCATAGGCTCTTCTTTTAAAATGCGAAGGGCTTCAAGAGCTGCGGCAGCACTGGCTGGTGCAAGAGCTGCAGAAAACATAAAAGTACGGGCCTTGTGTTGGATCCATTCAATGAGTTCTTTTGAGCCACAAATAAAACCGCCTTGAGAGGCGAAGGATTTTGAAAATGTACCCATTAAGACATCAGGCTTAAGTTGAAAATGCGAAGAGGTTCCACGACCTCCCTCGCCAATAGTGCCCGCCCCATGAGCATCATCAATGTAGGTTCTGGCATTGTATTTTTTTGCAAGTGCATGGATGCGACTATAAGGGGCAATATGACCCGTCATTGAAAATACACCATCTACGATAATAAGTTTTCCTGCATCTAGAGGAACTGTCTTAAGGAGCTCTTCTAAGTGATCGGTATCGCCGTGTCGAAAAACTAAAACTTTTGCCTTAGTGAGCTTACAACCTTCGATAATACAAGCATGATTTTCTTCGTCAGAAAAAATATAATCATTTTCTCCAACAATAGCAGCAATAGCTCCCTGATTAGCCATAAAGCCTGAAGCAAAAACAAGGGCTGATTCAAAGCCAAAAAACTCTGCAAGTTCTTTTTCAAGCTCTTCGTGAAGGCTAAGATTTCCATTTAAAAAACGAGATCCCGTGCAGCCAGTTCCCCAATGGCGAACAGCCTCAACAGCAGCTTCAATAACACGGGGATTGTGTGTCAGACCTAGATAGTTATTAGATCCCATCATAACCAAGGTTTGATTGTTATGAATAACGTTATTGCCCTTTGAGCCTTGGAGAACTCGAAAGAAAGGATACATCCCTGATTCTTTTACGATTTTGACAATCTGCAGTCCTTTAAGCTTTTGAAACAAATCCATCGCCCACTCCTAAAATATGCACTTGTAATGGCTAAACGAATAAAAGACCACTTTTTTAGGCGTTTTTAAAGAATTTTCTAAAGGATATGAAGAACTATCAATGCTCCGCGTTTAATTCGGGTGCTGAGCCTGTCGTTTTTTCAAAGATACGATAAACCTTATTTTGTTTTCCCGACATGGCCTTTGCAAGTTCGTTCATGGGGCCATTATTTGCCAAAACCCATGAAATTTCTGCTTTATCGTAACCGGCAAGACCTCCAAGACGATACATTTCTTCAACCAAAAGGCTGCCGATCCCACTACCGTGATGCCCCTTTAAAACGCCAAGGGCATATCCACGTGCTTCCCCGTGGGTAAATTTATTACGAACAAAATATCTCCAAAGGAGCTTTGGAAAAACTTTTCCACCAAGGCCTCTTAACATGTGGTTAAAGTTGGGAATCATAATGAGAGAGCCAATGTCTTTTTCATCTTTTTGTGCAATGGCTACGATACGCAAATCTAAAAAGTATTTAAACATCAAAACCATTTCATCAACTTGGCTATCAATAAATTCTTCAAAGCCCCAGTTGTTAGAAAGAGCATCATTAAAGATAAGTGCAATTGTTCTGGCCTCTTTACGTAAATTCTTTTTGTCGATTAAGCGGATTGTGTAGCCGTTATCTCTTGCCCTTTGTGCATTTTTTAAAAGAATATCGCTAAGAGGAATATTGCGTCTGAGTTCATAGGTGTAGAGATCCATGACTTTGACGAACCCGGCCTTACGCAAATACTCATCATAATAAGGTGGGTTATAGGCCATCAAAAAATAGGGATCAATATCAAAGCCCTCAACTAAAACTCCAATATAAGGATCTTCCATTCGAAAATGAAAAGGACCTTTTATTTTTAAATCTGGATAAAGAGAGTGGGCTTTTTGAAAAAGCGCCTGGCTTGCCTCTTGGTGTCCCTCGAGGCATTCGTAAAAACCAAAGTGGAGAGCTTTTTCTGAACCATGAACGTGAGTTTTAAATCCACATCTTGCGACAGTTTGGCCATCTTGTTTGACTAAGAAAAGGTGCTTTTCGGGTGAGTTGAGCTTTCCGATCATCATTTTAACTTGAGCGGCCAGAGGATCGATATAGTGTGGGAAACTTTTAGAATATATTTTTCGAGGAAGATTTAAAAAATCACGAAACTGTTTGGAAGATTTAACTTCAATGATTTCCATAATCGCTCCTGTCCATAATCACTCCTAGGTAATAAGACCTGTATTTTCCTTGAG
>JBDHWX010000057.1:0-10065 GCA_039810365.1 Bdellovibrionales bacterium
AAATATCTTGTGAAGTTTAAAGATTTTTTGCGATGCAGTATGCACTTTTTCTTGGTGATTCCTAGACTTATAGCTAACCTTAATTGTTGTTAAACTTTTAGGCAAAAAACTAAGGAAAGTTTGAGCCAAAAAAATAAGATTTAGCAATCTTATCCAAGGAGGGGAATCGAATGAAAGTTCTATTTATTTTTTCTGTTCTGCTGAGTTTTTCGGCAGCTCAGGCCGGCCAAGAATATTTGGTCAAATTCACAAAAGAAGGTGTGAAAGTTAAAAATCAGCTCATGGCATCCATGTCAGCTGAAGGTTCAAGCATTGAAAATGTTGGTCTTGAAGAGTGGGCTCTTATAAAAACAGCCAACTCTGCCCAAGCAGAACATGTTCAAGCTCTTCGAGCCAACACTCAACTCATTGCCCATGTGCAGCCCAATTACCCAATTCGTCTGCTAGAAAATTATCAGCAAAAACCATCGGTACTTGCTGTTTTAAGAAATCTTCTCTCAACTGGGGGAATTGGTGACTTAACAAAGCCACCTCCACCAGATAATCCTGCAATCCCACCAAAATCTTCTGTTTTAAACGCAGGACCAGATCCTCTTTACAACAAACAATGGGGAATGGTGGATATGGGAGTTCAGCAAGCAGCTCAAGTTGCCCAAGGTGAAGGAGTGGTTGTTGCTGTTATTGACACAGGTGTCGATTACACACACGAAGATCTTTTACCTAATATGTGGAGAAATCCAAATGAGATTCCAGACAATGGAATTGACGACGACCACAATGGATTTGTTGATGACGTTGTGGGATGGGATTTTGTTTCTAACGACAACAAACCCTATGATTTTAAAACATCTCTGATGGATCTTTTAATGAGCGGAGGCAACCCAGGCCATGGAACTCATTGCGCCGGTAACGTTGCGGCTCGTGGAAACAATAATCTTGGAATTACAGGCGTTGCTCCAAAAGCGCAAATTATGGCCATTCGCTTTTTATCAGAAAAAGGTTCTGGAACAACAGCCGATGCAATCAAGTCTATCAAGTATGCTGTTGATAATGGAGCCAATGTTTTATCAAACTCGTGGGGTTCTTCTGGAGAAGATCCAAATGAAGCTCAAGACAATCAAGCTCTTCGAGATGTTATTAAGTATGCTCAGAGCAAAAATGTGATCTTTATTGCAGCTGCAGGAAACGGTGATTCTCAAGGAAAAGGTTACAATAATGATACCAGCAAACAACCAGCATACCCAGCTTCTTATGATATCGATAATATCGTAAGTGTTGCGGCTATTGATTCCCAAAATCAGCTTGGCTCTTTTTCTAACTGGGGCGCAAAAACCGTTGATATCGGTGCTCCCGGCGTAAAAGTATTTTCTACCATTTCTGGTGGCGGCTACGACGACACTGTTGCTGATCTTTCTGATTTTGGGATGGGAGTTGCAACATGGGATGGAACATCCATGGCAACACCTCACGTTGCAGGAGCAGCAGCTCTTTACCTATCGGCTCATCCGGGTGCATCTTGGCAACAGGTGAAATCTGCACTTCTCACCAACTCTGTGCAAATACCTGCTCTTCAGGGTAAAACTGTGAGCGGTGGAAAATTAAACGCAACAGGACTTGTTCGTTAACATCAAATAAAATCTAAAATAAAAAAAGGTAGCTCTAAGAGCTACCTTTTTTTATGTTGCCACTTAGTCATTGACCATAACGGCAATCTTGATATCGCTGTAACCAGCTACTGCCGATGTATGGAGTATTTTTTGTAAAATCTCATAATTAAGATCTTTATCGGCTTGCACTAACACTTTTCCTTCAAATGCCACTTCATCATTTACTTTGGATATGGCTTGCGCCTTTTTGGCCTCAGCATCGAGAGCTTTAAATAATTCTGGAATATAATTAGGATCTTCACGATCAAGATCTTTTTTGTCTATGGTACCAGAGTTAAGATCAACCACCTTATGTCCCTCTACAAAGATATTATTTTTTGAAACCATGAGCTTTAAAACATCAACCGGTGCTGTCGAGCTGATAGAAGATGGCAAACGCAAATCTTTTGAAGCATCAATCTGCACAGGACTTGTCGAATAACTTTTAATCAAAAATACGAGAAGAATCACAAACATATCCACCATGGATGTAATTTGAATCTTAAAAGCAGTTGGTAATTTTTTGTGATACTTTTTTGCAAAACTCATTTTAAGCTCCGCTCGAATCAGAAAGCACATCAGAAAATGTCACATCAGGAAACATAAGGTCTGTTTTCGTTGACTCTCCTGTCTTGGGATCGTGAACCACAAATTGGGCATCTTCTTTTTGCGCCTTACGGATTTTATCCAAAACTTTAACAATATTATCTAAAGCCACTGCCGATTGGGGCTTTATTTCGACTTTAAAAATATTGGGATATTTTTGTTTAATCAAAAATGCCTCTTTATAAAGGTGTTCAAAATCGTAAACTCCGTTTGTAGCATTCACAGCAATCTCTTGTTTTTTACCGTTATCATCAACGACAAAACGAAAACTTTTATCCGTTATCAATAAAGAGATGGTTGTTTTTGGCGGCTCTTTTTTGTTTTGCTCCATCACTTGAGAAACAATTTGTGGAATTTGAGCCTCAATCATATTCACTTTTAAAAAAACAACGCTCATCAGAAGCATGGGAATAATAGCAACAATCACATCAAGCATGGGAGCAAGATTAATATCAAAATGTGATTCTGCTTTTTGTTTAAATTGCTTCTTCATATAAGCTCCAACCCTTTAAAAAATTTATGATGCCTTACGAGAAGTTGGTGGTGGAGGAGGTGTATGAAGGGACTGACTGTTACCCACATTACTTGGATAAGCCGTGTGCTCGTTAAATTCTGTTACTCCTCGTGATCTTAAAAAGTCTGTTAACTTTTGAGTTGCTTGATCGATTTCAGAAAACATTTTGCTTTGATGCATATTTAACACGGCATAAGCAATCATTGTTGGAATAGCGACCATGAGCCCCAATGCCGTAGCATTCATGGCTACAGAAATACCATCTGCCAAAAGTGTTTGCTTCATGGTTGGATCTGCAAAGCTAACCGCCTTAAAGGCCATAATAAGCCCTGATACAGTTCCCAAAAGTCCAATGAGGGTGACAACGTTAGAAACCATGGGAAGATAGCCCAAACGCTTTTCCAGCATGGGAACTGTTTCCGAAGCCGCCCGATCAAGAGCCTTATCAATTTCTTCGTCACTTCGATCTGCTCTTTCCAAAACAACCTTCATTGCATGGGCAATGGGTTTTTTAATATTTGCAGAACAAAACGAAATACACTCTTCTATTTTGTTTTGCGAAACAAGTTTGATAACTTGATCCGTAAAAGAGTGCGCATTTAATCTATAATCAAAATAGAGAACCTTGATTCTCTCTAACGTAATGAGAATGGCCAACGCCCCAAGGCCAAGTATCCCAATATCCACAAGATAATAATCAACAAGTATGCTGTATAAATTGTTCACTGTAATCCTCCCACACTATTCCTTAGATATAAAATCGGTATCTTTAATACCTAGGTTGAGTTTTTTTAAAATTTTCTAAGAAAAATATCCCAACTGTCGCTTGGTTTGACAAAAATCAAACAAATTTTTTTAAAAATTTGTAAAACTTTTGATCACTTCTTTTCGTCTAAAATTAGTCCTTTAACTTTTTCATGTTCTTATTTAAAGAAGTCGCCTCCGCTGAGGCCTTCTTCCATTTTTTTACCTCTTCATCATAGGTTTTCTTCTTCTCTACGAGTTTTGTCTTTTCTTGAGTTGCATTGCTGCGCTTGGTTTCAATTTCTTTTAAGATATTGTCGACTTGACCCTTTTGCTCGTTCCACTTTAATTTTTCCTGATCAAGCTCTTCAGATTTTTTATTGTAAGTTGCAATGTTGGATTTTCTTGCGTCTATGTTTTTTTGAATCTCTGCAATCTTGGCTTGCAACTTTTCAATCTGTTTATTTTCTAAAGAAACTTTATCCTCTTCTTTTTTTACCTGCATTGCTATTTTGGCTTTTTGCTCCTCTATCTTGACAGAATTCACCTCTGCATTTTTAACAGAATTTTTTACTGTTTTTTCTTTGGAATTAAGATCCGATATGACTTTTTCCATTTCATCTATGTTCTTTTCAACAATTTTAAGATTGTCTTCGTATTGTTTAAGATTTTGGCTACTGTTTTCTGCATTTTGATTTAAGGTCTTCATCTTATCTTCGACATAATCAGATGCCAAAGCTTTTGAAAAACCAAATGCAAACACAAATATGATTATTAGTTTTGTTGTCTTCATAAAATCCCCTTACTCTGCTTTTTGTGTTAAGTTTTTTGCGCTCGGACAGTTATCTTTTAATGAACTCTTATAATTACCCACCTCGTCTGCCCAAAATTCACCGTCAAAATCCCAAAGATAAAGTTTGCCGGCAGGCGCAGTTTGGCTGGCTGTTTCACGTGTGGATTGCGTTCCCTTCACTTGCCCCCCAGAAGAAACGTAGCGAATGTTTTCTCCTGAGCCAGAAAAAATTTCATAGGTTAAAAACTCGTTGTTTTCCATAAGTTTTGAAAGTTTCTTTTCCATTCCAGCTAGGCGGTTTTTCATCGTCTTGCCTGCCAATGATTTTAAACTCTGCTTTTCTTCTTCAATTTTCTTTTTGGCATCAACTTCATACTTTTTGTAACCATCAAAACTTGATTTGATTACAGCTATTTCAAAGTTATAAAAATCTTCTGTGTCATTTTCAAAAGCTCGCTCCGCCTTCCACTGGTTGACAAATTTAATCGTGTCCTTGGCTGCACTTGCATTTTTGATCTTATTGGTTAAGGCCTGGGACTTTGTCTTGGCCATCAGCATTCTGCTCTTAGCCCTTTCTGTGTCTTTCATGATCAACCCGCCAATAAAACCAAATTGTGTTGCTTCATCAACTTTATTGTTTATAGCTTCTTGAACATTTAAAAAATCTTTATGACGACTGATCTCTCTTAAAATTGGTTGCGCCAATTCTGTCTTATTTGCTGGAGTTCTTAACGCATCAATAACGTTTTGATAAAAGACATAATTAAACTGTTCCTTTTTAAGTTCACCTCGGATTGCCTTGAGCCAAGGAAAATAAATCTTTGCAAGATGATCTAAAGACTTCTTTGCGTCACCATATTGGCAAATGTTGATATAGCCGATTGCTCGAACAACATAGGAATCAGGTTTATAAATATCTTTAAACTGAGGCACCTGTACGGAGTGCATATTTCCGATGGCTCCAGGAGCATCTCCTGCTAAAATCTGCATCCAGCCTTGCTCTGTGAGAGATTGAATCCAAAGAGAATTTTCTCGTCCAACAAATTTATAGGATTCGATCGCATCTTTGTACTTCTTATTTCTATAGGCGGCTCGTCCCAAGTTCATCTTGGTCAAGGATTTTAAAGGTCCTTGTACGCCTCTTTTATCAATTTCAACCAGAAGCCGCTCTTGCCTTTCGAAAGAAGACTTTACATTTCCCAGCTTATATTCTGCAATTGCTGCTATATATTGAGCTTCTGGATATTTTTTAGAATCTACATTGACTTTAAGAGCATATTGCAAGGCTGCCTGGTATTCTTTTTTTAAAGAAAAACCAAGAGCCATATAGTAGTTAAACTCACTTTGCTTTTTTTCTGGAATATTTTCTGTCTTAACTTGTGCAAAGGCTTCTGCTGCAGATTCTGCATACTCACGACTTAAGTCCGTTAAAAGAAGATCAATGGCATTTTTAGAAAGTGTTGGTGTATTACGTTTTGTAATTTGCAAAAGTCGTGGAATAGCATCTGTGTAAAAACCTTGTTTAAATAAACAAGTTCCAAAGTAATAGTCACGCAAATCTTTTTCTTGACCAGAAAGATCTGTTAGCTTCTTAAAAAAACCTGTTCCAAGATGACATTTATCTTGGTATTCAGCAAAAATAAGACCCTTTAAAAGATCAAGTTCCTTCTCTGTTAATTCTGTGTACGCAATAAGGCTAACGGGCTTTTCTACATCTAAGTGAAGTACAATATTACGGATTAAATCTGCATTAATATCTTTTGGAAAGGATAGGCGAATGTCATCAAAAGATATCGGCTTTTGAGCCACTTCAATTTTTTCTTTGGATAACTGGTCGACTTCACTTTGCGGTTTCATATCTGGAGTTGCAAGGGCATTCATCTTTTGAAAATCTGCAGTTAGAATTTTAGGTAATTCAAATGAAAAACTATTTTGTGATATAACCGGTTCAATACCAATACTAAGTCTTGGAATATTTTTGACCATGATCTCTTTTTGAGATTTTTTTCCTTTCTTGGCTTTCTCATAAAGATCAAATACGGCAACACCCGATTTTGTTTTTCTCAAAGTTGCATCAGCAGGAACTCCTTGAGTGATATCATAGGGCGCTTGTGCCTTAATATCCTGATAAACCTTCTTTAATTCTGCTGCCCGCTGCTCAAGGCCTGGTGTTTGATAATTAGGAAGTGTTGCTAATTTTTCTGGGTCGACACCCACAGGCACAGGATCTGAATTCTTTTGATTAACATTTTGTTGGCTTGCCGGAAGGCGATCACTTTGGGGACTTACTTTGGCTGACTCATTCTTCTTTTCGCCAAAAAATTTATCGTAGTAGTGATGGTAATAACTTATTACTTTATTCTTGACCCGATCAAAAAAACCGAGTTCTGCAGCATGAGCAGAAATACTCAGGCTGCATAAAACGGCGATCAAAAGTCCTACTATAAATTTATTTTTTAATGCGCTTTTCATACGTCCCCCGAAAAAACTTAAAATCTTTATTTTTGTTCTATGGTCTCTCCCTTAGAACCAAAATAATAAATAACGCCGAGTACAGCATCTGTTGTAAAGTTAGAATCCTTTTTGGTCTCATACGGCGACTTAAACTTTTTAAGATCTAAAGAATAATAACGATTTTTGATATCGAATCTTAAGGCAAAGTGATCACTTAAGAAAAACTGTTGCGTGATATCTGCGATAAACATCGGAGCCGAATCAGATTCATTTCCTGTATCAACAACTCTTTCATATTTGTGAATACCAAAACCAATATTAAGACCTAAATCATAATAGATAATAGATTTATCAAAAACACTCACTTTACCATAAATTGGCATCCAGTTAAAAGTTGCGCCATATTCTTGTTTGGGCCTTGAATAAGATGGCCCCCCATGAAGTGAATAAATCTCTGTGATTGTTTTGCTGTCGCTCGCATTAAATCCCATATAGAAAAATTCAACACCATAAGTCTCTTTAAAATAATATCCGCCAGAAGCTGTAAGCATTCCACCCGTATTAAAACTATCGTTAATCAATGTTCCATAGCCAAGGGAAACAAAGGCTTTCTTTTCTTTTGTGTAACGACGACTTTGAACAACGTGGAATTCTGTATCCTTTTGTTGCCAGTAATCCGTCTCAATTTGTTGAATATCGACTTTTTCTGACTTTGGATTATCCAAAGTTTTTGTAGGAGCAGGAGCTGCATCTGATTTAGGTGCAATTTCTGCTGACTTCTTTTTACCAGGTCTTTTGTACTGACTGGATTGCGCAAAGCTTGGCATCGCCAGAAGCATTACTGCAATAAAAGCAATTGAGTGCGTTAAGTTTCTCATACGTTCCTCCCCATCACACGTTCAACATGTATCCAGTTATGAAATTTGCCTACATCAGAAGTTCTTGTAACAAGAAGTCCTTTGCAGACATACCTCACGATGATTTAATATTGCGTTGGCTTTTGCCAGCACAGTACAAATCTACTGGGTACTTTTAAATAAAAACGGGTATGTCACCATGACACTTGTACCCGCTGGTGGAGAAGGAAACTTCCAACTTGCTATCCGCCTCAAAATACATCCCTCAACTACGGAGTCCGAAAGAGTCGATTGACTCACTTTCGGGAGCAGGACAGTTCCTCCATCTTGTATATTAAATTGTACTAACACCTTTCCATATAAATTTGGCACGGCAGAAAGTCTTCTCTCATAACAAAATCGGATCTGACCAATATTGCTACGAATAACTTCTGCAATGGCATCTTTATCAATTCCTCCAGAAACTTCAGCCTCCTCATCAAGAAGACCAACTTCAGACGCCTGCCCAATATCACCCTGAGCAAGCTTACCGAATCCTTTGTAGCCTGTACCACCGCCACCTTTTCCTTTGGTACCAACACCGACCGTTCCAACACTTGTTGAAGCATCTTTTGTACTTCCAAAACCCGCACCATTAATTGCGGTGCCAGAAACGCCAACCGCACCGGCGGCACTTCCTCCTCCTGCATGAACCTGGATGGCATCAGCATTCATGTTGGCACGCACAGCAATCCGTCCTAATAAATTTTTAAGGCCAGAAGCACGAATTTGTGAAATTGCCTTGACTGTTTTTTGACTCGCACCACTTTTGGCCAATGCCTGCTCAAATGCTTTACCAGCAGATGGCGACCCCTTTGCTCCACTGCCCGTTTTCACCATCTGCGTTTCCATTTTAGCAGCCTGTTTTCTTTTTTCTTTTACTAATTTTGAGTCATAAATAATTCTTGCGTATTTATTGGCACTAATATCTTGTGGCATATCCAACTTGGGTTGCTTTGGAAAAAAGTAAATCGCCAAAAGAATCATCACAAAGCCAACACCTATCATTGCCTGATAAGTTTTTTGTTCATATATCTTTTGTTTCTTTATATTTTCAAGGGGTCTTGGATAACTTCTTAGCCTTTGCTGAATATGAAGACCTGCTATATCATGATGAACCCATGCCGTTGATGAAGGCGGATCAAGCTTTGTAAAACCACCAAAGCCGTTATTAAACATAAAAGGTTCATTACGATGCAGATAATGAACTTCCATAATTTTATCAAAAGATTTAATTACAACTTCTTGTATATCTGGACTGACTCCACGACGCTCTTCGAAATTAAAAAGTGTAGTCGGTGCCGGAACAACTTTAAGATGAAAGTCATGATCTCCAATGCGGACATCAAGTTCTCCCTCTATCTTTTTTTCTACTATGTTTTCTTTAGCTACCCAAGTTCCCGAATCACTTGCCATATCATAAATATACCAATTTTCATCTCGGTACTCGATAGCAGCATGATATGAAGCAATATCTTCTCCCACAACACGAAGATGGGCCTTGCGCGCCCGACCAATTGTTGTTGGTCCATGACCAGATTGCATTTTTAAAATGCGCTCGGGTTGCTTTGCTGAGCTATATTTTACGATCAATTGTGTTTTCATATTTTTGCCTCAAATAGACCGATTTTATTTTACGTACTGTAATGACTCTTCAATTTGTTCATCAAAGTTTTCTTTTAGTTTATACAACGGTATAAACTCAATACCCCTTTTTTGAACGATATAAGAACCATCGGGTTGTCGAACTTTTCCATCAACATCAGTTTCATCAAAATTAATTTTTTGCACCTTCTGAGGTTGTTTTGCCTGTGCAAAATCTATCGTTAAAAAGAACACAAATAATGCCAATAAAATTTTTATCATAACTACCTCTATTGGTTTTTCTGACTTGCTAATTGTCTCATCTTTTGTGTTTCATTTTCTAGCTGACTAATCTTTGCACCAACATCAAAAGGTAGACTTCCATCGATCTTCTTTGATGCCATTAAACTTTGTAAGTTTTTATACTTATTTAAGGCAACGTCGGGTTGTTTAAGTAAATTTTCGTAAACATAAATTTCTTGTAATCTTAAATCAAGAGAACGAGGATACTGGGAAATTGCACGACTTAAAACATCTAAAGCCTCTTGATTCTTTTCAAGCTCAATATAACTATTGGCTAAACCAAACTGCCCCATATAATTATGAGAATCACTTGATACAACTTTTTGAAAATACTCAGCTGCCTTTTTAAAGTTTAAACTTCTAAGATGGACTTGTCCCAAGAACAAATACGCATCAAGAATCCCCGCATCTAATTGAAGAGATTTTTCAATTTCGCTAATGGCCTCTTTATAAAACTGCCTCTCCCATAAAATTCGTCCCTTTTGATAGCGTAAAATTCCAATTCCGTCTGCTTTTTTTAGCGCA
>JBDHWX010000058.1:0-10049 GCA_039810365.1 Bdellovibrionales bacterium
TATCGCCGGCGCGCTGCGCATGGAGGATGCCGCCCGCGTCATTTGCACCCGCAGCCGCTTGATGAAACGCGTCAGCGGCAAGGGCGGCATGGCTGTGGTCGAGTTGACCCTGGACGCGGCCCAGGCCGCGTTGGCCGGGTACGAAGACCGGCTGTCGATTGCCGTCAATAACGGTCCGCGCGCGTCGGTACTTTCCGGTGATCCGGCAGCGCTGGAAGAGGTAAGCGCCAGGCTCCAGGCCCGGGGCGTGTTCGTCCGCCCGGTGAAAGTGGATGTTGCCGCTCAAGCCGATAGCAACAACATGAATAATTTTAATAATCAAAATATGGGACGTGAAGAGGCAAGAAATTTTCTCAATGATTTTAGAGAATATAATCAGTCGATGAGAAGGCAGTTTGCGGGCTCTGACGGAGTTCGAGCCTATATGAAATCGGGAACACCAAGCGCACCAGATATAAACTCTACAAGTACATCAACCCGTCGCCGCAATGAAGGCAGACTTGATTTGGTCGCATAAGGAATAGGAAAAGAAAATGGATGTAAAACTAGGAACTAAAACTTGGACGGAACACTCAGACAGAACGCCCGTGAGTCAAAGTGTTAAAGAGAAAAATATTTCGGCACAAGATCAAAAGCAGCTTATGGGTGGAAAGGACCTTGACCAAGTCCTTAACGAAATTGCAGATCCTAAATACGTGGATCCATCAAAAATGAGAAAACCTCAAGGCAAGATGGATAAGGATGCTTTTTTAAAACTTATGTTAACTCAGTTAAAGTATCAAGATCCCATGAACCCCATGCAGTCTCATGAGATGGCAGCTCAACTGGCTCAATTTTCTTCTCTCGAGCAATTATCTAATATTGATAATAGCATACAGGGATTAAAAAAATCACAAGATCCTATGGTCAATTTTCAGGCCCTTAATTTTATTGGCAAATCAATTTCTGCAGATACCGAAAAAATTGTGCGTGCTAAAGGCGATACCGTTCACGACATGCGCTTTCAACTTCCTCAGGAGGCCAAAGAAGTTATCCTTGAAATTAAGGATGATTCGGGTGCTGTTGTTAAAACCATTAAAGCTCAAAATCTTAAAAAAGGTGAAAATAAAATTACATGGAATGGGACAAAAGAAGATGGTTATCCGACATATGCGGGCACTTATACTTTTAGCGTGAAGGGCATAACCAATAGCGGTGCTCAATTTACGGGACGAACCAGTTTTGGCGGAGTTGTGACGGGATTAAATTATTCGCCAGAGGGACCAATTTTAATGATTGGTGATCAAAAAGTTCGCTTAAGTGATGTGAAGAAAATTGAAGATCAAAACGAAAGAATGGCTCAAGATCTTAGAGAGCAACAGGGAACAACACAAGGAGCACAAGCCAAGACCGAGTCACCGGCCCAGAACACAGTTGCGCAGCCGCAGACGGGTGCTAAAGTGCAGGTAAAGCAAGAAGAAAAATCCCAAGATAAAAGTATTGATACAGCTGCACAAGATCGTCCCAAGGGAAATATCAATATGGTTCCCATGAGTGATGATTTAAGAAATGTTGTAGCAAAAGAAACAAATTTAAAGAGTTAAGAATGATTAAAACGGTAGGTGCCATACAACCGAATATCTCGACAGAGCAAACCAAGTCGCAGGGTTCTGTTCAAGACTCCTCGGTTTTTAAGGGAGTTTTAGAAAATCAGATCTCCAAGGGGTTTCCTGATTCTGTTAAATCAAATATTGAAACACAAAATATAGCACTTAAGTTTTCTTCTCATGCTGTTGATCGTATTCAATCGCGTGGAATTAAACTACAACCAGAAGATCTAACGAAACTCAACGATGCTGTGGCAAAAGCAAAAACAAAGGGTGCAAAGGATACTCTTGTTTTGATGGGAGATAACGCCTTTGTTGTGAGTATAAAAAATAATACAGTGGTTACGGCTATGGATAGAAATGCTTTAAAGGAGAATGTTTTTACAAATATAGATAGTACGATTTTAGTATAGAATTTAAAAATTGAGCATGATGCTCAAGAAAATTAATAAAAGGGCTGGTCTCGCAAGAGGGGCCCTCCAAAGCTCCCGGTCGAATATCGGGAGAACATGACAGGAGGTCATATGAGCGTATTAGGAAGTATGTTAACTGGAGTATCCGGTTTAACAGCCCAAGGGGAAGCCCTGGGGGTCATCGGCGATAACATCGCCAACTCACAAACCAACGGTTTTAAATACTCCAGAGCGGAGTTTCAAGATATCGTTGCCAAAAACCTAAAAGGTATTTTGGGTGGTAACCAAATTGGTCGAGGTGTTAAGATTGGTGCCGTGAATCCCGTTTTGATTCAAGGTAATATTGATCAAACAGAAAAAGCAACAGACCTTGCGATTTCTGGAGATGGTTACTTTGTTCTCCGTGGAAACGATGGTGAAACTTACACTCGTGATGGATCCTTCCACTTTGATAAAGATGGTTTTCTTGTAACCAACGACGATCGTAAGGTTCAAGGCTATCAGGCTAACGAAAAGGGACAAATTATTAATCAAATGGATAATATTCGATTTCCAAAAGCACTTGTGCCAGCAAAGCCATCAGATGAGATTCAAGTTTACATGAACCTTGATTCTCGACTTGCCGGTGGTAAGAAATTTGATATCAAAGACCCGTTTGCATCATCGGATTACTCAACAGGTGTAGAGGCCTATGATTCTCAAGGGGTTAAGCATCTTGTAACTCTTTTCTTTAATAAAACAGCTGATCGCACTTGGGAATACCATGGATTAGTGGATGGTAAAGAAGTGACAGGCGGTAAAGAAGGAGAAATGTCAGAAGTTGTGGCAGGTAAAATTACATTTAACGTAGATGGAATTTTAGATACAGAAGAGCAAACAGTAACAGCTTTTAACTTTAAAGGTGGAGCTTTACAAAACCAAAAAATTAAATTGGATTTTGGTGATTCACTCACAACAGATAAAGGAAAAGGTATTATTGGTACCAAACAATATGGTAAAGAATCTGATTTGATTAGCTGGAAGCAAAATGGTTCAGCAGCAGGTACCATTACCAACCTTTCATTTAATGATGATGGTGTCTTAACGGCTCTTTATAGTAATGGAGAGGCGCAAGACTTAGGACAGCTTGTCCTTTCAAGATTTGAGAACTCTGAAGGTCTCTATAAAATGGGGAATAACAGATTCAAACAATCCAGAAACTCTGGTGAAGCTTCTATCGGTAAACCTGGATCCAACGGTCGAGGAACACTTCAGGCCAAGGCTCTTGAAAGGTCAACGGTAGATTTGGCAAACGAGTTTGTTAAACTCATCCAAAATCAGAGATCTTTCCAGGCCAATGCTAAGACGATCACAACAACTGATGAATTACTCGGTGAAGTGATCAATCTTAAACGATAATAATCTTATGCTATAAGGGGATGATGATCATTCTCTTATAACTAATACGCAATAAAACTCCAGCTTTGTGAGAAGGAATGTTACTTCTCACAGAGTTTTTGTGCTTCGATATCGTTGGTTTGTTGGATAAGAGAACAAATTTTATCTGGAACTGTTGCATAAAGATTTCGAACAGGAGTGATATTCACATCGATGACTTTTTTCTGAGATAAAAGATCAGAAATAGCTTGAGAAAGAGTATCTCGTATAATTCCCTTTACAATCCCGATGAGTTTCCACTGTCCATGAACTCCAACAAGAAGAGGCCCCCCGCTATCGCCGGGCTGTTCTTCATGGTAAGTATCAAAACTAATAATACTTTTTCCAAATGGAACCCCCAACATTTTCTCTATATAGATTGCCCCCATGGGCGCATAGCGTTTGTTTTCAGTGCTAATATCGTCCCAATAGTTGATTGTAATAGATTTAAAAAAATACTTTTTTGGGTTTTGCTTAATTTCTTCATATTCTTTTTTGGAAACAAAGCTAACAGGTTTAACTGTGAGTCCACTAAAGCCCACGGGGACTTCAAGTTCTATAATGGCGATATCATCAGATGTTGAAATTGATGACTCACTTATTGGGCCACGAGATAACTTCTTTTTGATTGCATTTGTAAAATAAATATTTCGAACACGATGTTTTTCTTTATCACGTATATAAAGAGAAAGGCTATTTCCTTGGGCATTTGGAGGTGTGGTATGGTAGGTTCCAACGTCGACGGTGAGAGTATTAAGTAAGTTGATGGATCCAGATAAGCAGTGAGCGGCAGTTACCACGAGATTTTTTGTAATTAAACTTCCATTGCACATAAAAGGAAAATCTTCGGTACCGGATATAGCCGTTCCTGTAATAAAAACATTAAATCTAGAATCGGGATCGTAATCAGGATAAGAATTTTTGAGTGCATAACTTTTCCCGCACCAAACCAAAGATAAAAAAAGTACCGATAAAAGATGAGTTCCCCTGAATCCCCACATGAAAAATCCCCCCTAGTCGTTTCCCTGCAAGAGACTTTAGGTTGGAAGTGAGTCAGATTTCAAATAAGAAACTATTATGAGAAAGATAAGATGGACTATGGGATAAAAAAACAAAATCAAAATGAATTTTGACTTCAGGTCGAAAGTATTTGAGTTAGGTTCATGAGTTCGAGTCGTAATGTTTTTTTCTTTGTAATGACTTCAGAAAGAGGTTTTGTAATGACTTCATCGTTAAGAATTCCCACCATAATTCCGCTCATATTTTTTAAAAGAGCGTCTACAGCAGACGCCCCAAGTCTGCTTGCTAAAATGCGATCCGCAGCTGTTGGGCTGCCGCCACGCTGAAGATGGCCAAGAATACAAACCTTAGCATCAAAACCAGATTTTTTTCTGATAGCTTCTGCTAAATCATAGGCACGTCCTGGTTTTTGTCCTTCTGCCGTTATCAAAATACTACTGAGTTTTCCTCGATGAATACTTTTTTGGATATGATCAATCACACTATCAAGGTTGAGAGGACTTTCTGGAATAAAAATTTCTTCAGCCCCTCCGGCAAGTCCGACATTTAATGCGATAAATCCAGAATCGCGTCCCATGACTTCAACAATAAAAAGCCTGTCATGGCTAAAGGCGGTATCACGAATTTTATCAATAGCATCCAGAGCTGTATTAAGGGCTGTATCAAAACCAATAGTAAAGTCAGTTCCCCAAATGTCGTTATCAATGGTTCCAGGAACTCCAATAATAGGGAACTGATGTTCTTCAAAAATGGCCAGAGCTCCTTTAAAGGAGCCATCTCCGCCAATACAGATAAGACCATCGATTTTTTCTTTACGAAGATTTTCAACGGCCTGTTTTCTGACTTCTGGCTTATGAAAATCTAAGGATCTTCCTGTTTTAAGGATCGTACCCCCGCGCTGAAGGGTATTGGCAACAGATGGGGCTGTGAGTTCCTGAAAGTTTGATGTCACCAGACCGTGGTATCCTTGTAAGACACCTGTAGTTTTAATATTTTTATAAAGGCTTGTGCGGACAACAGCGCGAATTGCAGCGTTCATGCCGGGGGCGTCACCTCCAGAAGTCAGAACAGCAACATGTTTTATTGGGGATGTCATTTTACGATATTTTTAAAATCCATGCCGGGCTTAAACTTAGGTGTCCAAGCAGCTGGAATTTGAATTTCTTTACCATCGTTAGGGTTTCGGCCAATGCGAGCTTTTCTTTTTGTGCGAACAAAAGAGCCAAAACCAACGAGTTTAACTTCTTCACCCTTTTTGACAGATCTATAGACAGTATTAATAAGACTATCCAAAACAGTTTCGATTTGTACTTTTGTCATAGATGTTTGTTTAGAAATTTTTTCGACAAGCTCTGCTTTGTTCATGGATTTTTGTTCCCCCGGTTCTTAGAAGTAGCTAAATAATTAAGGCCAACTTCGAAGAATCGTCAATTAAATATTGGATTTTAACTCCACAAATAAAGAGAGTTTTACAGGGTCCAATAATTTTCAATTTAAAACATCAATATTTTTTAATTTGACACGAAAATTATTCTTGATCTTCAAAATTTTCTTTTTTTTCTGTTTCGGTACCATGATTTAATAAATCTTCTGTTGGGACGACATATTTTTCGCTTGCCCAATGACCGAGATCAATCATTTTACAGCGTTCAGAGCAAAATGGTCTGTAGGGATTGTTTTCGTATTCTGTTTTTTTATGACAGCGGGGGCATTTGACCTGCATAAAGCCTTCTTTACAAGGTTTCATACAGGTTTTTTAGCACTTCTCTTATTGGTAGTCGATACCCTTTTGCATATATCCAGAGGCAATTAAGTAGTTATTGGCACCGGTCCAGTAGTAAAGATTGTATTGTCTTATTGAACTTGCGGCAGTTCCAGAGACACTCAAAGTGGCAACAGTATGCGGGTAGGGGTTTGCTTGTTTGACTACAAAAACGGTTGCAGAATCGTTTTGACTTAAAATGGTTGCATTTAAAATTGTACTACCGGGGTATCCTGAGCCAACGTGAGTGTTGGCAAGGCTTGCTGAAAAAAGGGCGATACCATAGCCGTTACTTGAAGAACCAATGCCAACTTGGATATCCTTACAGTTGCCAAATCCCGAGCTATAAACACAGTGATACCCGCTTAAGTATGGAAACATAAGAAGATTAAAATCATCAAAACGAGCTTGGTTTGTAATGCGTCCATTGGGACTTCGCATCTGGGGAATAAAAGATCCACCGGGGATTTCGGGGCCAACGCCACCAACACACTGTTGTATATAGGGATTACAGTTTGTTGCAGAATTGTTGTCTTTCTTTGAGCAAGAAACGCTTGAAACAGCAACAAGAACAAAGGTTACCCAGATAAGTGAGGATAAAAAGTAGTATCTGAGCTTTTTCATAACTTACTCCTATTTTGTCCCTTATTTTAGGGGGACTCCTACAAGTTGATATTTCATATTTCGTGCCAAAATAAAACGAAGAGATTGAATTTAAAGAGGAAAAAGTGGGGATGATTTAAGAAGAGAGCTCAAAATTGTTTGTTATGGGTTAAGAAATAGACATTTTGTAGAGTTCAATGAAAAAATTCAGAAAGCGTGTTTGCGATGTTCAAAGACGTTAAAGTGTTTTGTTGGTTATTTCGTAATTTTGTTGTGAGAGTGTTGCCCCTTTGAAAGCATAAAAAAGCCAATAGCAATAAGGATTGTGCTTATATAAGAGGAAATAGAAAGGTCCGCCCAAAGTTGTCCACGAAAATCCCCTCGAAACTGTTCGACAATAAGCCTTTCAATACCATGAAGGATCATCCAGAGATAAAAAAGGCTACCTGAAGATCTAAAAATGGTGAATTTGTCTCGCTTATTTTCTGTATAAAAAAGGCTTATCCAAACAAGTCCTTCTAAAAGGATAGAATAAATTTGTGTGGGGTGCAGAGGAACTCCTGAAGGAGCTTCAACGCCTGGGCCAAAGGTCATAGCCCAAGGGAGATAGCAGGTTTTTCCATAACAACATCCTGCTAAAAGACAACCAATACGACCAATCATGTAGCCAATTGGTAAAACAAGGGCAAAGGCATCTAGCCAATGAGAAAAGTTTTGTTTTATTTTAGAAATATAAAAGTAAGCACATAAAAAAGCGCCAATAAAGCCACCATAGAAAACAAAGCCCCCATTATAAACCTTAAAAAACTCAAGAGGATGGTCCCAATAATATTGAGGATATTCAAAGATCACATGAAAAATTCGAGCGCCTAAGAAACCACCCAGCATAATGGCAATAGAGATTTCGGTTGAGAGCTTGGGGGATAGATGAAGTTGAATTGCTCTTTTATAAAAGTAAAAAATAGAGACGGTATAGGCAAGGCTCATAATAATAAGATAAGAGGCAATATGAATGTGATAAGAAGTGTAAATAACTGGATACATTTTACTTTACTTCGTAGTTATACCCTTGAGGTCTTGGTTTTTTAATGACCCATCTTAAGAGCAAAAGGCCAGCGATGATTTGTAAAAAGCAAAGAATCTGTCCCATAGAAAAATATCCCCAGAAAAAACCAAGTTGTGAGTCGGGTTCTCTAAAGAACTCCACAATAAAACGAGCCACACCGTAGAAAACCAAAAACCAACACCCCATAACGCCAGTTCTTTTCCATTCGATTTTTATTTTTTTTGCTTTTGGGTTTTCGGCTTTTAGTTTTTTAAGATTAGGTGCCATGTCTAAGTGTTGTTCTCTTTTTTGTACGAGAAGAAGGAGAAGAAACACGCACAGACCCTCGCCAAAGGCTTGGTAAAGCTGTGAGGGGTGCCGTGGGAGAGGGCCTCCCTCTGGAAAGATAATTCCCCAGGCAACATCTGTTGTGCGTCCGTAAAGTTCTCCGTTGATAAAGTTACCAATTCGCCCAAAGACGATTCCCATGCTGGCGCCAAAAACGATATTGTCCATAATATGAAAAAACTCGATATGATATTTACGTGAAAACATAATGACAGCAACGATATAACCAAGAGCCGCTCCATGAAAGGAAAGTCCCCCTTGCCAGATCGCAGGAATTTCGGAGAGGTGATACATATAATACATGGGATTATAAACCACAACATAAGTGAGTCTTGCCCCAAAGATCATGCCAATCATGATGTAGGTAATAAGTGTTTGGTTTCCCTCATCATTGAGGTAGTTAAGTCCTTTTTTAAAGCGATGCATGAGAATAAAATATCCAACAGTATAGCCAACCAAATACATGAGGCCATACCATCTGACTTGCAAAGAACCAAGGTGAAATAAAACAGGATCTAGATTGTGAACCCAGTGATGCATAAAAGACTCCCTCTTTAAGTAGTCTTATGCAAATTAGAAGGCTTGTCCACCCTCTTTTCGAAAGCTTAAAATGAATAAAACAATAATTCCGCATACGATTGCTGAGTCGGCAACATTAAATGCAGGATAGGAATAGATATTTCGATAATGGAAATCAAGAAAGTCGATAACATATTTTACTCTTAAGCGATCGATATAGTTTCCAAGAGCACCACCAAAAACAAAGCTTAAGGCAAGAATTTGAATGCGATCATTTGTTTTAACAGATTTTAAGAAAAACAAAATGGCGACCATGGCAATCGGAGGAATCAGAAGAAAAAAAGTTTCTCTAAAAATAGCGGGAGATCTTGCTAAGAAACCAAAGGCCGCTCCTGGGTTTTGTACATAAGTAATATTAAAAAAATTAGGAATAACAGCAACAGTATCGCCAATTTGGAAATGCGTTTGTACGAGTATTTTTGTAAACTGATCTAGAGCAATAAGTGCACCTGTAATTGTAAAAAGATAGATTAGTTTTGTTTTCATTCTAAATCCTTATTCTGAAAGAGCATCAACGCATTTTGGACAAATTCCAGGAAAGCGTGGCGAAGAGTTGAGTTTTTGGCTATACGTCCAACAGCGAACACACTTCTCACCCTCTGTTCTTTTGACCTCAATAGCAAAAGGGCCATTTTTAAGTGTCACTTGTGAAACAATAAAAAAATCGGGAAGATTTTTTTCTAGTTTTTTTAGTACGTCGTAGTCTTCTTTTTCTGCCGAAATCAACACTTGTGCCTCAAGTCCCGAACCGATGGTTTTATTTTTTCTTAATTCTTCAAGATTTTTTAAAACTTCAGAACGCATTTTTGTGAAAGTCTCAAAAGTTTTTAAGATATCAGGATTTGTCCACTCTTTTTTGGTCGTCGGAAACTTTTCAATAAAGATACTTTCAAGAGGGTGTCCGAGAGTAAAGGAATAAGTCTCTTCTGCAAGAAAACTCAATATAGGAGCCATAAGTTTGCAAAGTGTCGACACAATTTCGTAAAGAACAGTTTGAGCAGAACGACGTAAAGAACCAGTTCTTCTTGTAACGTAGAGACGATCTTTGAGTATGTCGAGATAAAATGCGGAGAGGTCAACGGTCACAAAATTATTTAAAAGATGATAAATTTTGTAAAATTCATATTTTTCATAGGCATCTGTTACGTCCTGAATAAGAAGGTTTAATTTTGCAAGAGCCCACTGATCAAGAGATGTGAGTTCCTTATAAGAAAGTACATCTTTTTTATGATCAAAATCATAAAGATTGCCAAGTAAGAAGCGAATGGTATTGCGTA
>JBDHWX010000059.1:0-9946 GCA_039810365.1 Bdellovibrionales bacterium
CTATCCCTCTTTATCAGTCCATTTCAATCGGGAGTGAATTTTATTTAAGTACTTTAGAAGAACAGGCATGGGTTCAGTTTAAGTCTAGAAATCTTGTTGCATCGAGGGATATTTTAAAAATACTCATTTCATATTTTACAAGTCAAAACCCACAAAGCCAGATATTTGGTGCGGATCTCTATTTTCGAGCTCGTTATCTTCAGGCATATATCGAATTAGTTTCGCAAAATCGTGAAAAGGCGAGAGATATGTTTACGACTTTAAAAAATGAAATTGGAAGATTTAAAAATTTAAATTTGAAAAAGATGAGTCCGCCAAGAGATTTAAATAAAAAATTACTAGAACTAGATTCTATGTCAAAGCTTGTTAAGCAGGAGTATCATTACATCTCTGAATTGAGAAAGTTTATTAAGAATTGGAACACAACAACAGATCTCAAATATTTAGATAATCATATACGAAGCCTTATTGCTGCAAATAAAGAAATCAGTACAATAAAAACGCTTGGCAATAATTATTTAGACTATCAGAAAAATGTAAGACGACTAAGAGATGCTGAAGCTACATGGATAAAAGATGCCATTAGTCTTTACATAAAAAAATCTCAAAGAACATTCGAATCGTTGGAATTTAAAGCCAAAATGGGTCAAGTTGAAAACTTTTGGACCGAAAGAACAGAGGGAAAAAGGACCTTGGCTGATGTATTAGAAACTTATAAGAATGAAGTGAACTATCTTGAAGATAGGATGGGAAACTAAAATGATAAGATTAAAATCGCAAGTATGCTTTTTAATCATTATGCTTTTTGGGTTGCCCTATGGATTTTCTCAAGATGTTCGTACCTTGCTATCGGAGGCCTATCAGAGCTATTATTCAACCTCAGATGAATACATTCAATCTATTCAATCAGCAAGTCAGGCGATACGTGAATGGAGAAAGAAATATTTAGCTGAAACCTTTGACAATAAGTTATCTCTGACTGAACAAAACCTATTTCTTGGAAATCAAAGCCTGATTAATGAGTTTGATATCTTTTTAAAGAAGAGTGGTAGTGGCGCGCTTGACGACGTTCTTCTTATACGACTCGCCCAGTTACAGTTTGAAAAGGCAAGTTTACAATTTAATAAGGACATAAAACGATTTCAAAAAGAAAATGATCCAAATCTTAAAACTCCAATTCCTCAATATACGAGGACTATTCATTTTGCTAAGAAATTTTTGGAGTTTTATCCCGAAAGTCTAATTGGGGATAAGGCCTATTATCTTATTGGCTACTGTAGTGAAGAAATGATGAACACACAGGAGGCTCAGCAGGCTTATCGTTCTCTGATAGAGAGATTTCCAATATCGGAATATGGCGATGAGGTGAGTTGGCGACTTGCTGAGATATATTTTGGTGATGAAAGATACAAGGATGCGTTGCCACTTTATGAGAAATTAGCCCAAACACGCGGACCATTTTTTACGAAATCATTGTATAAGCTGGCTGCAACGGAGGCTGCTCAAAAAAATTTTTCTCGAGCTGCTAATATTTTTCAGAAACTTCTTTATGAAATTGATATTCAACAACTCAATAATCCAGAAGATCTCTCTTTAAAAGAAGAAAGTTTGGATTATTTATCGACATTTTTGAGTCAAAAAGATGAAGTTGTAATAAATGAAAAACTTAAACCGGAGCTATTTTATAGATTGGGATTGCTTTATAAGAAACGTCTCGATGAAAAGTCCATGAGAAAGGTCTATTCTGAGGCCATTCAAAAGTATTCGAAGTCACGCTTTATGCCAGATTATTATGCAGAGTTGATTAATAGTTATGATTCAAATCAAGATGTAGAAAATGCGAATCAATATCGCAGCCAATTTATCCAAAATTTAACAAACTCTCAAGCGTGGTGGAATCGAAACGATCTTTATAAGGATGTCGTTTTTAAGACTCAAGATATGCTTGAGTATTCACTGCTGAAAAGTGCGGAGTACTATGCTGACAAAGGATATATCAAAAAAGATTTTGCTTTACTTAAAATAGCAAGAGATCGTTATTTTGATTTTATCACCCAATACTCATGGTCCTCTTATCGTGATCATGCAAAGCTAGAGTTAGCCGATATTGAATATTATTTGGGAAATTATATAATGGCATCAAAATATTATTTTGAGATCGTGGGAGAATCTCAGTCTAATGTTCTACGCGAAGAAGCAGCCTATAGTTTGATATGGTCTGAGGTTCAAAAGGCGGGATATAGACTAAATTTTGAGACGAAATCTATAAATTTATTTGATATTGAAAAATCGGTATTTAGCGAAAAAGAAAAAGCATTTATACAGGCAGCTTTATTTTATAAGTCAAAAATTCCTAAAAGCTATAGAAGAGCACAAGTTCTTTATAAGTTGGCAGAACTCTATCTTGAGCATGGCGATATGGATAATGCCGTTAATTTCTTAAACAATATTGTTTCGGATAACGAAACACCTTCTGCAACGGTCATCCAGGCGTATCGATTTTTATCGGAGATATATAATTTTAAAGGTGATTATGCTTCTTATAAAACGATCAGTGAGCTCTATCATACGACGCTCTTTTATGCAGACGTCAATACTGCAGATAAAGAAAACTATCTGCAAAAATATCGTGATAAGCTTGAAACCGCACTAAATTTAGAACTTCAAGGAAAGAATCTCGAAGCAGCACAAGAATTTGAAAAAATCTCTATCAAATATCCTAACCTGCCATTTAATTCATTTTTGAATTTAAAGGTAGCCTCTCTTTATCTGCACGAAGGGAGTTTTGATAAAGTTGATTCCTATTTAAGAAGGCTTGATTCTGGTCCTTATAAGGCCGAGGCTTTATTTTTAAGAGCACGAAAGTATTATTTGTTGGGCCAGTATAATGAAGCTATAAAAAGCTTTGAACAACTCAGTCATCTGTATCCCAAGCATGCGTGGATTGTTCCGACACAGTTGAATATTGTTATGCTTCAGAGGTTGTCAAAAAATTATCAGGGTGTTGTTGACTATGTGAAGAATATTGATGCGAGTTCGCAAACTGTCTATGCGTTTTATGATCAATTAGAATCTTATCTTTTTCTAAAAAAATATGATCTTCTCTATAAGAGAATATTAGAGTTGCGAAAAGCAAACTTTCTTGATGCCAATAAATTACAATCCTACATTATCAAGGCACAATTAGAGCGAGAAGATTATGTTGGCTTGGTACAAAGTTGCAATGCGTTTCAAAAGATGGAAAGTGAGAAAACCAGAAGAACAGCAGAAGTGATCTATGATATGGCGCTATGTGAACAATATAGACTGAGAACGGTATTGGGAAAAGAAGAGACCGGGTTAGAGTCTATCGTTGGTGGATTAAATAAGATTTATTCTTATAAAATCGACGAAGTGACTCTTGCGACCTTAAACGATATTTTGTCTCGCAGTAAACTCAAGGAGACAAATAGGTTACAGTTTTCTCAGCTGATGCAGCGTGGGTGGATGATTGCAAAAAAATATCCTCTTTATTTAGAGAGTATCAAGCTTTCACAAAATATATTTAGTGAAACCAAAAAAGTTCCTGTTTCGCTATCTTTCATGCAAAACTTAATGGTCTCTCTTCCGGAGCAATTGGAGTGGCGTACGTTTATAGATAAAACAGGACAATGGCAGATAACAAAACTCAGTTGTGAATCCAGACAATTTTCATCTTGTCTTGATGGATTGGTACAAATTTATGAAAAAAATCCTGGACCAGAGGTTTTAGAGAATATTTTAATCGCAAGTTTAAGGGCTCAAGACGATCTAACATTCGAAGAATATCTTAAAAAATATAAGGATGGTGAGAATCAACGTATCCGTTGGCTGGCAACTCTTGCAGATAAGGGTTCGCTTTTGCCTTCTTCTGGAGAAATGGCAATAGATATCCATGAGCCATTGAGTTTGTTTGCTAAAGGTGTTGGGGAAGAAAGACTTGGGTTTCAAAATCGAGCACAGGAGACCTTTATTAAGGCAATACAGTCGTACCCTCATTTAGGACTTGGATACTTATTCTTAGCACGTCATTATATGACACAGAATTTACCAGAGCTCGCTCTCATGATTTTGCAAAATGGTTTTCAGAATACAAATCAAGTAGCTCTCTTACCAGCGACATACCAGTTGGCTGCACTCGTATACTCGAATCCGGGTTACGCAGATTCGGATCAAGATCAAAGTCCGGCGGCACAGTTTTCAATTGCATATGCTGCGCTTAAGGTGGGTGATGTCCAGCGAGTTGAAAAGGCACTTGAAAATACAAAGCAATTTGTATGGTGGTTTGATATGATTAAAACACTGCAATTGATTTATACAGACGCTAAAAATTTTGTAGATAAGAAGACGGCATCGAGTTATGTCATGTGGCTACAAAAAGTTCAAAAGGTCTCAGCGGGAGCGGAGAATATCGAAGTGGCGAAAGGACAGGAGTTGGCAAAAGAATATCCTGCAAACCTTTTTTGGCTTGAAAGATCTTTGGGTAATCGAGATATCGCAGCGGAGAAGAGATGAAATATATTGTAGCAATTATTTTTTTAATTTCCTGGAATGGGCAGGCACAAATAGCAGATGTACCTGTTATTACAAAAACGCCAAAATCTCTATTTTTAATTAAAAAGGCTAAAATCGATAATGACGTGGGTGAGCCAGTACTGTATCCTGGACAAAAACAAGTAGAACTTTTATCAAATGAAAAGATTTTTAATAAATACCGATTGCAGATTTTGGATACGCAATAAGATTATTGCCTCTTTGTCTCTTGCCTTTGTTTTTTCGATACCATCCCTAGCGCAAATACGAAATCCTTCTCTCTATACACCCGTAGAAAAAGAAATTATCAATGACTCTTTAAAACAGTTTCGTAAGGAGTGTCCACACATATCTATTTTGGATGAGAACAAATTAGAGGAGATTCAAAAGTTTTACACAGCTAAAAAAGATTCTTTAACAAAAGAGCAACAAGAGTGTCTTGAAACGCACCTTACACAGCTTGTTGCTGCTCACAGTATTTATAGACAAAGTTGTGATGAAATGACTTCAAAAAAGAAGTTTAAGGAAAGAGAGGACTTGCCGAGACTCTTTTTAAATAGTCGAAAATTTGCTTCTGGCATTAGACCTCAGCAAGAAAAACTAAATGAATGTCTTATTCGCAATGGTGCAGATAGAACGATTTTGCTGCCTTACTCAGACTATGAGTTAAATAATCGTATTCTTTCTAAAAAAATTCGTGATCTCAATCTTGAACAACCATTTTCAGAAAATTCTGTGGATTATAGATGAGATATTTTTTAGTAATCTTTCTATTCTGTATATCGGTTCAGGCTAACGAAATTGAATTTGGAACGCTTTACGAAACAAATACGTTTTATTCTTCTGGTTCCCCCGAGGCAGCCAATGCATTTTATATTAAGCCTGTCTACGAAGTGGCAAAAAAAATTTGGTCATTTTATGAAATGGGCCTAGCGGCAAAGGGGTCTTATAATCAATACATGAAATATAGCCACCAAAGTTTTTATACTTATGATGTTCAGTTAAAAAATAATTTTGCACTATCAAAAAGAATGCAGTATTGGGTTTCGCCACATTTATTTTTAAAAAGTGAACCTGCACAAACAGCTCTAGCAAAAAGGCTGGAGCGTCAGTTCACAGAAGTTCCAATGGGATTTTCTTATAAGCAAAGTGACAGAAAAGAATTGCTCCTCGACTTTTCATATAAAAAGGAAACCCTAAGCCAAAAAGATTATAATTTCTTAGATAATAACAGAATCGAGGCTTATATTTATCAAAAGAGATATTTTTTGCCTGAAACATTTTATTATTTTGGTTTTCGTTTGGGATCAAACAATTACCCCAATGGCACCAAGAGTCCGCAGAGCCGTGATAAATACAATAGCAAGAGGATAGAGCCAGGATTTGGTCTTGAGGGGCGCCTGACTCGATACTTTAAAATTAGATCTTATTTGGGCTACACAATTTTACAGTATACAAAGGATATCAATTATCAAAATCCAGTTTTTATGGTGGAGCTTGAGGAGACATTATCGCCACGAGATCTTGTCTTGCTTGGGTTTTCGAGTACGGTAGAAGATTCTTATTATACAAATTTTCTTTCGACAGAAAAGGTTTATGCTGGCTACGGACGTTTTTTGGGGGACCAAGTTCTTTTGAGTGCCAAAGTGGAATACGGATATATTAATTTTTCGCGTCCCAATAGGCGGGATGATCAGCGTATCGCATTAACAACAGACGTGGAGTATTCTTACAGCCAAAATTTAAAATTGAGTCTTAATTTTTTATTTGATCTCTTATCAAGTGATGGAGTGAACCCTGATGGCCCCCCTGATCCCATAGATCCATCAACGGGCTATCGTAATATGCGTTTGACGTTATCTGGAAAATATCTTTTTTAATTGATATTATCAACCTGTGCAATGAACGGAAGATTTCGATAAAAATTCTGGTAATCAAGTCCGTAGCCAACAACAAATTCATCTTTGATTTCAAAACCGACATGGTCAATATCGAGTTTTACCTTAAGAGCTGATGGCTTAAAGAGAAGAGAGCATGTGGTAATGCTTTTGGGCTTGCGTGCAGAAAGGGTTTTGATGAGATAGTTCATGGTAAGCCCCGTATCGACAATGTCTTCGATCAGGATAAGGTGCTTATCTTCAACAGGAGTTGTGAGGTCCAATGTCATTTTGACTTCGCCAGAAGATCGAGTGGTCCCATGATAACTTGAAACTCCTAAAAACTCACAGGAGAGATCGAGATCGAGATGCCGAATAAGATCTGAAAAAAAGATAAAGGAACCTTTTAATATGCAGATGGCAACAACGTCTTTATTTCTAAACTTATCAGTTAAGACCGAGCCGAGTTGCTGAACTCTTTCGGCAATTTCTTTTTCTGAAAGTAGTGTTGAGAGCTTAAGTGGTTGCATGCAAAACCCTTCATTTATTGATTTCTGTTTCTTTTATCTTATTTTCTTTTGTTTGGAAAGAGAGTTGTTCTTCTAAAAGAGGATCAAAACATTGTCTGCATCTCGCTTCGTAGGCATCAAGGGCGCCAACTAAGATATCGGCATCAGATTTAATGGTTCTTTGTGTGCGAGAGGCAAGTCCACCACAACACATACAAATAGCGTGTTGTTTTGTAACGCTTTCAGCAACAGCCATAAGTTCTGGCATGGGATGAAAGGGGCGTCCACGCCAATCGGTATCAAGGCCCGCAATGATGACGCGAACACCACGATTTGCCAGGGTTTGTGCAACCTCCACAATGCTTGGTTCAAAAAACTGTCCTTCGTCTATCCCTACGACGCGAGTTTTGTCACGCACTTGGTTTAAAATTTCTTCGGGAGTTTCGACGAGCTGTGCTTGGATTTTTTGATCGCTGTGCGAGTGGACGTTTCCTTCGCTATAGCGATTATCAATTTTGGGTTTGAAAATTTGTACCCTTTGCTTGGCAAAGAGAGCTCTGCGAATTCTGCGAATGAGCTCCTCTGTTTTGCCGCTAAACATACTTCCAACGATAATTTCAATGCTTCCAAAATGATGAGAGCTATCAGGCTGAGAAGTGTGAAAAATCATAAAAACTCCCTCTCCTTTAATTCCTATTTCTCCAAGAGAAATG
This sequence comes from Bdellovibrionales bacterium, assembly GCA_039810365.1. Taxonomy (GTDB): domain Bacteria; phylum Bdellovibrionota; class Bdellovibrionia; order Bdellovibrionales; family JAEYZS01; genus JAEYZS01. The sequence goes on from JBDHWX010000059.1 coordinate 7,651, forward strand.
AGTCAATTATTCTTGCGGTGTATTTCTTGGGTTTTCGATAGTTATAATCTGCGCAAAGTCGGTGGAGTGTGACAAAAATAGTCGAGATCGAAAGAGGGTTGACAAAATAGAATCATTTCTATCTGGGTGCAGTTGGCGAGAAAGGGCGTCTATAAGGATCAGCTCTTTGCCTATGGGAATTTGTTGATTGACTTCGATCGTATTACTGTGAGCTGGGGCATTTTTAATAATTCTATGATAAGTGATTTGCGCCTGAATTTCTTTTTCTGTAATTGTTTTGATAAGAACAGTGGTTTCGATACGTAATGTGCGGCCGTCGTAAACGTATGTGTTGCTCCCGGTCTTTAGATCCATATCTTGTGAGTCAAAGGAGAGAATGGGAGAGATATTATCTTGTAAAACCCAAGGGTGTTCTGGAACGGCTCCTGATTCGCCGAAGAGATCAGTATAAGAAACTTCTGCAAGCTGAAAGTGGGCCGTTATTAAATTAAAAGTTTTTTGTTCGCCAAGAGTTTGGGCTGTTGCCATGGTTTTTGCTGTCTTGGGCAAGGGTGCTTCTGTCAGAGGTTCTTCTTTTGTTGAGGCGTGGTGTTGGCGAACGTTGCCGGCAAGGCTTCCTGCGCTGACACCAATTTGGCTTGTGTTGCCAAGATCAATGTTGCCCTTAAGCCCTTGTCTGCGCATTGTTTTTTCAAAACTTTTCAGAAGAAGAAAACAGCCTATGAGAATAATGAGAGCAATAATGAGAGAGCGAAAGGATCTTCCGTATCCTGCGACTAAAGTCGGGAGTGGCGCTCGATATTTTTGCATGTTGATACCGCAATGAGCGCAGAACATATCTTCGGGTTGTTCGAATCCACACTTGGGGCACTTAATCATATGTCCTGTACCAAGATCTGTTAGTTATTAACACATGAGATCATAAAGCCTCTTATTTAAACAAGACTTGACGCAACATTTATCTAAGGTAAGGTGGTAGATAGTGGGAGTATGTGGGAATTTGTGGGTCTAGTAAAGAATTGCAACTTTCCACCTCATACGCAAGTCCACGGATGGACTTGAACTTGTTTTCCCAAAGAAAAACTTTGGGCGACAAGAAAAACCAGAATGGTGATGGATAATGTTTCGAGGTCGTTTTGATCTAAAACAAGACGAGAAGGGGCGGATTAATTTTCCAAACTCTTTTCGTGCGGGATTAGATGGCAACAGATCGGCAGAGGCGCAAAAGCGTATGCCGAGAGAGCAACAACTGGTGATAACAAATGGTTATTCAAAGGGGTTTAAATACCTCGATGTTTATACCAAGACTGCATGGAAGACACTGGAAAGTAAAATCTCAAAACTCCCTTCTCTGAAAACGGAGGTGCAAGCGTTTCAACGCTTTTACTTATCAGGGGGGCAAGAACTACAGCTAGATAAGAATAATAGAATCTTGATTCCGCTGGGCTTAAGAGAATATGCAGAACTCGAAAATGAAGTGGTCTTGATTGGAATGAACAATAAATTTGAGATTTGGTCTCAAAAATCATGGATGAAATTTCATAATCAAGTGACAGAAAATTTCGATGATACTTTGGCAGCAATAGCCCGATTGGAAGAAAAGTAGTGGAAAAGGTTCTTCATCAGCCCATTCTGGTTAACGAAATTGTGAAGCTCTTCTCTGAAAAGGGAGGCAAAAAGGAAAAGTTTCTTGATGCTACTTTTGGGAGAGGTGGGCACACAAAAAAAATGATGCAAGAGTTTCCGAGTCTCAGAATTGTGGCATTGGACCAAGATCCTGAGGCGATAGAGTACGGCACAAAAGAATTGAAGGAAGCTATTGCAGCTCAAAAATTAGAAATAAAAAAGTCCAACTTCGCAGACTATAACAACAAAGACGGTACAGCATTTGACGGCATCTTGATGGACTTAGGCGTGAGTAGCCCGCAACTCGATACGGCATCTCGGGGCTTCAGCCTTTATCATGAGGGTCCACTCGATATGAGAATGGATCCTACGCAGGGTCTCTCGGCAAAAGAGATAATCAACAATTGGGAGGAGAGGGATCTTGCGGATCTTTTTTTTCATTATGGAGAAGTGAAAAAATCTTTTCGTGTTGCGCGGTTTATTGTAGATCAACGCAAAGAAAAACCATTTGAGACGACCGTTGAGCTTGCGGGCTGTATTGCCAAAGCTCTGGGGTGGAAGAAAAAGGGACACCATCCTGCAACCGAGTGTTTTCAGGCGTTACGTATTCAGGTTAATGATGAAATCAATGTTGCTAAAAGAGGCATTCAAAATTTAGTTCAAATGCTGG
>JBDHWX010000060.1:0-9920 GCA_039810365.1 Bdellovibrionales bacterium
AACTAAGCTTTTCTGCCAATCTCCCGCCTCAATCAGCTTTGCCGTTTTTGGTAGCTTTATCGGATTGATGACGTAAGTCATCGCTGTACGAACACCTTGAGATGTCAACACTTCTACATTTTTACGCAAGTAAAGACTCTTTTCTGGAACAAGTCGCGAGTAACCATGAAACTCATCCATCAGATTTAAAACAAGATCACTCATATCACTTGTTATAAGTTCTCCAGAAATCATATGTTGCGTTTCTTGAGGCTCAAGACATAGGACCGGAAATCCAACCTCGAGGCGGTAAGCATTACCTCGAACAAAAACATTGCTCCAAATCTGGTCACCTTCTTTAAAAAAACGAGAAAAGGACTTGTTGCCTTGAGTTAATGCCCCGTAAAGAAAAAAAGATTTTTTTTCCCCCTCTGTCTCTAGAGCTCTGTCTTCTGCCATCATGCTGCCTATTTGCCGCTCGTGTTGCCCCATCACATCCCCCCACTTAAAATACTTAAAAGCGGTGCTGGTATAGCAAATCTTTTTTTAAAGATCAATCTCTTCATTTTTGACTTCACCACAACATTCTTGTAAGAAAGTACAAAAAAATCATTATTAACAATGAGAAAGTTTTTTAATTTACTTCTCTCGACTTTTTTAATTATAAATTTAAAAAATTATTTTTAAGGAATCGCATGAAAAACGAACAAATGAATTATATGGGACATCACTGGATTCTTGTTGAAGACAACACCGTACTTGTTGGCATGAATGAAGAAGCCATGAACGAAATTGATAAAATTCAAAGCATGGAATTACCGGGTGAGGGTGAAGAAGTTGTGGCCGATGAGGTCTGTGGCGAAATTGAAACTCCCGATGGCTCATTTAAACTGTATGCACCTGTAGATGGCTCTGTCCTTGAGGTAAATCAAGAAGTGATCGATGATACTTCTCTCATTTTTGAAGATCCTAGCGAAAATTGGCTTTATCGAATTGAGGCCTCTGACGAAGCTCAACTCGATGAGCTCTTTGAAGACGCCGGAAACGAGTAAGCTTAATCTTCTGTGGTATTCGACTTGGGCAACTCTTTGAGGGTTGTTTCTTTAAACTCTTTTCCATCTGTCTGAAACATCTTTTCTTGACCATCCATGACTGTTAAAAGGTTGACAGGTCTCTGCCATAAAAATTGAATATTTTGTAGCGTCTCTCGCATATAATCCGGCTGCAAATCAACTCCCTCGTAGGCGTGCCTTAAGAGCAGCTCTCCGCGGTTTTCATAATTAGACTCAATAAGCTCAATAATGGGCTGACCAAAATTTGTAAGTTGAAATAACAACTTTTTTTTGATTTCTGGAAAGTCGCGCGTATCTATAACAAATTCATTGGTTCTCTGGTTAAACTTGTACACGAACATTTTATTTTGAATACAAAATTCTTCTGTTAAAAATTCATCAATAAACATGACATCATTGTAACTTCTTCGAACCTCAAATATTTTTTTTCTTCCAAGACCCGTTTTTTTATCCCAATTCTTTTTTTCATTAAGATCATCACACGCTTCCCAATCACGGCCATACTGCCCCTTGTTCCATCTTTCTTCAATATTACGAAAAAGCTCGATGCCGATTTTATAAGGATTAAATCCCGTTGGTGGCATCACCGTTGCGCCACTGTGATGATCGGCATAATCAATGACTTCGGCATCTGTTAAAAGGCCATTGGTCATCATTGTGGTATGCCAATAAGAAGCCCAGCCCTCGTTCATCACCTTTGTCATGCCTTGAGGCGAAAAATAATAGGCTTCGTCTCGAATAATAGAAAGTATGTCTTGCTGCCAGTTTTCTAGTGGTGCTTTTTCAATTAAAAATTTTAATATATCTCTTTCCGGTTTTTCTGGTTGTTTCTTTTCTTGTTCTTCTGTTTCTTTTTTTTTCTCTTCTTCTGGATTATAATAACCAAATTCCTTTTTCTTAAAGGGATCAATAATTTCAGATGAAATCTCTTTTCGAAGAGGAGGGTTATAATAAGGCATGTATCGATCAATCAGGTTTTCAACTGATAGACATTTATCAATAAAATCTTCAACAACGTCATATCCGTAACGATCCACATAGCGACGAATTCTTGTTGCATGATTGGCCATTGTGTCCATCATCTTGCGATCTGTTTTACTAAACCACTGATTGTTTTTAAAAAAATCACAGTGCCCGTAAACATGGGCCATAACCAGCTTTTGATCGACCATCATGTTGCCCTCCATAAGGTAGGCATAACAAGGATCCGTATTGATCACCATCTCATAAATTTTGGACAATCCATATTCGTAACTCTTAGAAAGCTTTTCATATTCCATTCCAAATCGCCAATGTGGATAGCGAACAGGAAAGCCACCCTGAGAGGCAAACATATTCATTTGATCGTAAGTAATCATTTCAAATATGGTTTGAAAAAAATCAAGCCCATAACCTCTGGCCATTTTTTCTACGCGCTCTTGTTGTTGCCTCAGTTCATCTGAAAGAACAAGCATCTACTTTCCTCCACTCAAGAATGTTTTTATGGAGTCAATTATTTGATCGCGATTTGCAATACGGCTCATAGAAAAATTCTCTTCATCTCCCATAGATTTTTCAAGATCTTTCATAAACTGACCACTCCCATAGCGGCTCTCCACTTGTCCATAACCAAAGAGATTCACCTTATGCAAAAGATCTTCCCTTAAAAGTTTTATGCAGTATCGCGTGTCCTCTGATGACCAGTTGTCTCCGTCACTAAAATGAAAAATATAAATGTTCCACTGATCGAGTGGATACTCCTCATCCATAATTTTTTTTACTAAATTATACGCAGAGCTAATCAACGTTCCGCCAGACTCGCTTGTACGAAAAAAAGTTTCCTCATCGACCTCTTGGGCAGCGGCATCGTGAATAATAAATCTTGTTTGAAGCCCGCGATAATGTTTGCGTATCCAAGTGTGAAGCCAAAAACTTTCTAATCGAACTATCTCTTTTTGCTCTTCACCCATAGATCCCGAAACGTCCATGATGTAAAAAACAACCGCATTGGCGGTCGGCTGTGGAACTGTTCGAAAGGAACGATACCTTAAATCTTTTTTGATCGGAACAACTCTTGGATCATCGGGATTATAGGTTCCTGCAATTATTTGTCGTTTCAACGCTTCTTTATAAGAAGCTTTAAAATTTCTTAGTGACTCGGGACCAATTTGCCTAAGCCCCGTGTATTTTGTTTTTTGACTTTCAATCTTTTTATGTCCCTTGGGTTGAATTCGCGGTAAATGGAGCTCGTTTCCTAAAATTTCAGCAAGCTCATCGTAAGAAACCTCCACTTCTAAAATGTGTTGGCCCTCTCCCTCTCCTGCTTGCCCTTGACCTGGTTGGCCATTTTGAGCATCGCCCTGCACGGGATCTCCTGGTTTTCCTTGCCCTTGACCAACGCCACCTTGTTGTTTGGGACCATATTTAAACGTAGGGATATTAATTCTTGGAATTGGGATTTTAACAAATTCGTGGTCTCTTTTTCCAATCATCTCTTCGTGGGTGATATATTTTTTGAAATTGTCTTTGATTTTTCCCTTAACAATTTCTCGAAACCTTCTCTGGTTTTGTGTCACAAATCTCCCTTAGTCATTTGCCTCAGAGGTTTTTAATTATGCCATGTTTTTTGCATCACCGCGTGCAAATATACTGGCCACATAGTTTAAAACGTTTGCTGCACAAATTTCGCAATAGCCATAATCTTTGATAAGACGCGATTTTACGATATCAATTTTTTCTTGAGTCGTTTTATCAACAACATTAGAAACAATCGTTGTGAGCTTGATAGAGTCTTTTTGATCCTCAAACATTTTTAGTTCTAAAGCCTTGTGAAGCCTGTCATTTGTTTTGTAGTCAAATTTCTTGCCCTCTAAAGAGAGTGCTCCAATATAGTTCATGATTTCTCTTCTAAAATCATCTTTGCGACTCTCTGGTATCTCAATTTTTTCTTCTATGGAACGCATAAGTCTCTCATCGGGCTCTTCATCACGCCCCGTAAATGAGTTTTTTACTCTTTCTCTTTGTGTGTAAGCCTTAACATTATCAATATAGTTAGCACACATTCTCGACATGGCCGACTCATCTGCACTAATGGCCCTTTGGACTTCTGATTTTACCAGGTCTTCGTATTCTTGTTTGACTATAGCCAAAAGTTCTCGGTACTGGGTCTTTTTTTCTTCACTCGAAATCAACGAATGATTTTTAAGACCACCTTCAAGCTCATTTAAAACCATAAAGGGATTTACACACCCAATCTCGCCATGTTTATTGTTCACAAAGGCATTGGATAATTTATCTTGAATATAACGAGGAGAAATTCCATCTAGTCCCTCGCGTACAGTTTCTTTTCTGAGTTCTTTCACATTATCTTCTGTGTAACCCGGTATCGATTTTCCGTCATAAAGTTTTAATTTCTGCAACTTTGTGAGATTGGCCTTTTTAGGAGATTCTATTCTTGTCATAATGGCCCACATGGCCGCCATCTGAATTGTATGAGGGGCGATATGGACACCACGAATCTTTGAAGCATTAAAATCTTTTTTGTAAATTCTAATTTCATCTTTTAATTTTGTAATGTATGGAATATCAATTTTAACAGTCCTATCTCTTAGGGCTTCCATAAATTCATTGTTTTGTAACTTGCGATATTCGGGTTCGTTGGTATGACCCAAGATCACTTCATCAATATGTGTTTGCGCAAACTTCTTAGGCTTAACCCGATGTTCTTGAGAAGCACCCAAGAGATCATACAAAAAGGCTACGTCTAATTTTAAAACCTCAACAAACTCAATCATTCCTCTATTGGCAATATTAAATTCTCCATCAAAATTAAAGGCTCGAGGATCTGAGTCCGAACCATACTCGGCTATTTTGCGATAATTAATATCTCCAGTAAGTTCGGTGGAATCTTGATTTTTTTCGTCCTTGGGTTGAAAAGTTCCAATACCAATACGATCTGCCTCAGAAAGAACGAGTCTTTTTACTCTTACAAAGCTTAAGACTTTATTCAAATCACCACCGTATTTTTCCATAAGGCCTTTAAAAATAAAGCGGCTTGCCGGGCACAAATCTCCTTTTATCTTAATTCGAAACTCTCCATCAATACCACGGTTGAGCTCGTCAATAAATTTATCTCTGAGCGTTTCAGGGATCAATTGTAAAGGTTCCTCATGCATAGGCGTTGGTTGAACTGTAACACCTTCGCCCAAAAAGCCATGGGGATTTTTTGCATCATCTAACCACTCAAAAGTATAAAAGGCACCGGCTTCTGTTTTGGAATATCTCTCAAGCCCTTGTTTTAAAAGTCTTGCAATTGTAGATTTTGACGAACCCACCGGGCCGTGCAGAAGAATCACACGCTTTTCTGCTCCATATCCCATAGCTGCAGAACGAAAAACATTGACGAGTTTCATCAGCGGAACATCTAGACCAAAAACAGCATCATCTCCATTATTGACCGGATCATCAAAAAACTTGTAGTGTGTAATTTTCTTTTTCACATCTGTATATTCTGTTGTTCCGGCCTCCATAATCATATCGTAAATTCGCTGATAAGCGTTTCGTGTAACCTGCGGACGCTTTTTGACTATCTCAAGATATTCCCAAAATGTTCCGGACCAATTCAGAGAGCCCAAACTCTCTTCTTCTTGAAGCTTTCCAATAAGATTTTTAAAATCTTCTGCTCTCATATTGGCCATCCCAATCTCCTTTTTAGGGTGTTGGACGAATACAACACCACATTACTAGATAGTATGACAGAAAACTTATACTTTGGGACGGATTGAATTTTGTGAACTAGACTTTTGTAAGGCCTAATTTATTTTATGAAAGCCATCAGGCATGGCTATAGTAAATATTTTATTTTTGATAGCGGTGTCTTGCAAAGGAGAGAATTTGTGAAACTCCATCTCCAGGCTAAAATCCGGATGCTCAATTGAAACATTCTTCTCTTTGGCCTTTCTATGGGCCCATGTAATTTTTAGGTTTTCAGACTTTTTCAAGCATTCCGAAACAAAGTTGTTTTTATCTTGTTCACATATCCAGCCCGCTGACTTTATGGGCTCATCATAAAGAATGTTCAGCATAAAACGAGGATCGAGATGAATATTCAAAATCTTATTAAAAGATGAAGAGTTCACGGGGCCACTATAGTAAAGCTTTTTTCTTATTACGACATAATCAAGATTTTTACCATTTAAAGCTATAGCCGCAAGGCTTGTTCCTATGGGGAGAGAAATCCCCATGCGAAGTTTATCGGGGCGAATCGAGACAAAATCAATATTCACAAGATATGTTTTAGATGCTTTTTTGTCTTTGACCAAAACACGAGCTTCCCACTGCCCTTGTTGCACATTTTCCATGCGCACCGGGGCAAGAGAGCAGCTAGTTGCCAGTGCTAGCAGGCACCCTATTGTTAGAGCCCATAAGCATTTTTTCGATTTTATTAATTTTACTTTCCAATTTTTGAATATTCGTTTCATTTTTTTCTACCTGAGCCGCCCGTCTATACATATCTTTTGCTTTTGTAAACAACTGGTACTGATAATAAGCATCCCCTAGGTGTTCCGCAATGACCCCTTCTTCGGGATTCATCTTGTGGGCCATCTCTAACATCTTCACGGCCTCTGAATACTTTTCTTCTTTATAGAGAACCCACCCCAAGGTATCTCTAATATAAGCATCGTTTGGTTTGATTTTCAATGCTTTACGGGCCATGGTCTCGGCAAGGTGAAGGTCTTGCCCCGCCTCTGCATAAGAATAAGCTAGATAATTTAATGCCTGAACATTTTCACCATTCACGTCTAACAGCTTTTTCATTGTCTGAATCATCTCATCTCGCTGACCCATTTTATCTTGAATGGAACCCAAAAAGAATAAGATTTGCTCATTGTCTGGAAATATCTGAGCGCCCTGAAGAAGAGCTTTTTCTGCATTTTTATAATTTTTTGTTTCGTCCATAAAAGACGCATAAAGTGCATAAATTTGTGGGATATCTTTTTTGTTCTTGAGAGCCTCTTCTGTTAATTTGATGGCTTGTTTGATCTGTCCCTGCTGACGGTATAAGTAAGCCGCATGAACAACAGCGTCTCCGTAAAACTGACTCTCTGGCACGACTTTTTCAAACTGCTCAATAGCATCTTGAAATTGACTTTGTTCTTCATAAACAGCCGCAAGATAAAATCGCACCTTATCTGAATCTGGCGCCTGAACAAGAATCTCTTTTAATCTTTTCACTGCTACTGGGTAGTTTTTCTTTTCAATATCAAGAAGAGCCAAGCGAATTTTAACACTTAAGTTTGTAGGTTCTGCCGCCTGAATAATCTCATATTGTTTATAGGCCTTTGGGTATTGCTCAGATTCTAAATAAAGTTGAGATAACACTTTGGCCACAGAAAGATCAGGCCCATAATTTTCTTGATAAGATGAATAAAGCTTAATGGCTTTAGCTTTTTGATTGGTCTCTTCATAAAGAGCACCAAGAGCCATGACAGCATCTTGAAAGTCTGGCTTTATTGCCAAGCTCTTTGAAAAATCTCGCTCTGCCAAACTCATTTTATTATGAAACACATGAATTCTTGCCAGATAATAATATGCAAGATGTTGATACTTTTTATCTTTGGATTTGGAGACTATTTCAAAATATTTTTGTGCTTTTTTTAAATCATTTTTTTCTGCGTAAATGGCGCCCAAATAAAGCTTTGCTTCTGCAGCATTTGCTGGATCAATCTTTGCAACCTCTTCATATTGATGAATGGATTTATCATAAAGTTTAAGTGTGGAATAAAGACTCCCCAAGAGAAGTTTTGCCTCTGTGTTTTTTGGATTTATCTTAATAATTTGTTCTGCACTGGCAACAGCTTCCGAAACAAGCCCCATCTTGACGTACTCAAGAGAAAGTCTCATGCGCACAGTTTCCGAGTTCGGGTCACAGACAAGTGTGGCTTTGTATTCTTCTATGGCCCGTGAAGCATTCCCCTCAAAACTATAGGTTTCCCCAAGAGAAAAGTGATAATCTGCCTGAGTTTCACAATCGGGAATCGACGCTGCATTTAAGCTTTGATTTTGAGCAACTGCAAAGGCGGGCTGACGATCCACCATAAACACAGAGTTTTCCCCAACGGCCCTTGTTTCTGGCGAATTCTGAAATGTCGAACAAGCCGTAAGATTTATCAGGAACAGAAAGCTACATATTTTTGCTATATTTTTAGTCACAGTGAACGCCCTTTTTTACTCGAAAACGTTTCTTCTTTTTCGGCGTTATAAGACTTTGTCTTAAGGCGAGATCCTTTATCCTAGACCTTGGCCCCATATTTTATTTTAATATTTTTGATCTAACGAAAATGGCTTAAAAAATTTTTAGCGAAAAGATTTAATGCTGCCAATATCGTCACCACGAAGGTTGAGGTTTTCAATTTGACTGTCTGCAAATTTTAAAACGTCTGGCAATTGAGTATCAAACTTGTGGTTTGGACCTGCAGAAAGAACGAGCACGTAAATTGGCTGACCATAAGAGTTGCGGATGATGTGCGTCTTGTATATGGAGCCCCATGGATCAAGCGAAGAAACATCTGAAGCCGGCATTCTTGAGCTACTTTCTTGTGCAGATTTTACTGGGTTCAAAATAAGCTCTTGGGCAAGTTTTTCTGCATAATTTTTAGCCTGTGAAGATTTTTTGCTCTCTAAATGATTTTTATAAGCAACTAATGAGATACCTAAAACAAGGATAAAAGACGCCACTATTGATAATACATCAAACGATCCAAGTGACTGATTTTTATTAACTTTTTCTATATCATTCACTTTAATCCCCTAGTCTTCTCACCTAGACTTTCGGCTAAGTTATGTAAAAACTTAATAACTTTATTTCATATTATTCGATGCGCAAAAAGCGCATGGTCGCGTTGCATTATTTAGCCAGTTATATTCGCATCTTGAGTGCTTGACAACATGTGACGTCCACCCTATTTTACCCCGTGCAACGCTACTGTGTCTCAAATAAATACCCCTTTGGGTCACGGAGCTACGGAATTGACTCCGCGTGTTTGGCTTAAAATAAGCCAAGCAAATTATTAACAACTAACAACCCGGGGAGGCGGCATTGGAAACACAAATCCCAAACACTGAAAGAACAGTGAACACAACAACAGCGCCAAAAATTATTAAGCGCTATCAGAATCGCAAGTTATATGACACGCAACAAAGTTGTTATGTAACGCTTGATGATATCGCCAAAATGATTCGTGCAAGTGAAGAAGTCACTGTTATTGATAACAAAACAAAAAGAGACATCACAGCGTCCACTCTTTCTCAGATCATTTTTGAGGCAGAAAAGAAGGCCGGTGATTATGCTCCGCTTTATGTTTTGAGAAACATTATTCAAAATAGCAACGGAAGTATGTCAAGCTACCTTGCAAAGCTTGAGGTTTTTTCTCCTGAAGAAAGAGAAACTCCAGTAAAAGAAATCGTTAAAGATTTTCTTGAAAAGGGCCCACGATCCTTTGTTGACACAAAAGCAAGCAGCGAAAGCCGTAATGCGAAGTCACAGGAAAATAAGCCTACGGAACTTCCTGGAATGGGAACAAATCCTGGCTTTGAACCAACTCCAGAGCTCCCAAATTCCAACAGAAACTTTACAAACCAATAAGCATTTCTTAAATCTTTAGAGTTTATAAAGATCATCAAAACCCCAAGATGCCCTCTTGGGGTTTTTGATTTCTAGTCAAGTCCATAACTTTTCTATAGACTCTTATCTGAATTCAAGTTGTTCTTTAAAAAGGGAGTTTTTATGAAACTTTTTGTTTTTTTTCTTACAATTTTTCTCTCCGTTTCTTCGTTTGCTATCACAGCATTTGATCGCAATGGGGGGGCGGGTGGCGAACCCGGTGCCAA